>NZ_SMLA01000033.1:0-70529 GCF_004349225.1 Saccharopolyspora karakumensis | reverse complement strand
GGGGTAGTGGGTTGGGCCTGGCGGCGTAATGTTGTTGGGCGATGGAGATCTTTCATCTTCGGTACTTCGTGGCCGTGGCGGAGAAGTTGAGCTTCTCGGGCGCCGCGCGGTCGTTGCACATGGCCACCTCTCCCCTGAGCCAGCGGATCCGGGACCTGGAGCGCGAGCTCGGGACCGTGCTGTTCGAGCGGGACTCGCACCACGTGCAGCTGACCGAGTCCGGGACCGCGCTGCTGCCGATCGCCCGGGATGCGTTGAGCCGGTTCGACGACGTGCCGTGGCGGCTGCGGGAGGCGATCGGACGGCAACGGCCCGTCGTCTACCTCGGCGTTCCGCCCGGCCTGCACTCGACGTTGCGGGAGCGGCTGACGGTGTTCACCCGCCGCTGCGCCGAGGTGTGCGAGCTGAAGCGCTGGCCCGGCGGGAGCCGCGAACTGCTGCTCGGGGTGCAGCGCGGCGAGCTGGCGATGGCCCTGGTGCACCTGCCGGTGCACGCCGAGGGCATCGAGGTGTTCGAGCTGATGCGGGAGCCGCTGGGCGCGGTGCTGCCCGCCGCGGATTTCGCCGGCCGCGAGGCCGTGTCGCTGCACGAGCTGGTCGGGCTGACCTACGTGCGCCCGGTGGCGCGGATGCTGCCGGACTACTGGGACGAGCTGGAGGCGCGGCTGACCGCCGCCGGAGTGCACCGCAGGATGACGCTGGACACCGGTGATTACGGCAGCACGGCGGAGGTCATCGCCAACGGCGGAGCATTCGCGATTTCCATGCTCGACCCGAAGAGCGGAATGCAGAAAATGCGCGACGAGAACATCACCGTGCTCCCCATCCAGGATTTCTCACCCAGCCTCGCAACCGGTCTGATCTGGCGCCAGGACCGCACCGAGGAGCAGCCTGAGCTGCACGAACTCATCACCGCTGCGAAGGGATCGATGGCCGATCCCGTGGCGTGACCGCTGCGGTCACGCCATTGTTCGCGATACGGTTCCACTGATCAATTGAACACCGCTCCACCGCCGACCTAACGTAGTTAGCGAAGCAAACAAGTCGATTCGGGACGAATTCCCGACGCACTAGGAGTGGTGATGGCAACCCCCGCCGACAACGCCTCCGGCCCTCTGACCGGCGTGCGTGTCATCGACCTGTCGACCGTGGTCATGGGCCCGTACGCGGCCCAGGTCCTCGGCGACCTCGGCGCCGACGTGATCAAGATCGAGTCGCCGAAGGACACCGCGAGGCTCGGCAACGTCCACCGCACCCCCGGCATGACGCCGCTGGCGATGAACGTCAACCGCAACAAGCGCAGCGTCGCGCTCAACCTCAAGGACGCCGGCGACGCCCAGCGCGCCCGCGAGCTCATCAGCAGCGCCGACATCGTGATCACCAACATGCGCATCAACGCGCTGCGGCGCCTCGCCATGGACTACGACAGCCTCGCCGCCGACAACCCCCACCTGATCTACGCCCACGCGCAGGGCTTCCGCCCGGACTCCGATCGCGCCGAGCTCGCCGCGTACGACGAGACCGTGCAGGCCGCCTCCGGGCTGCTCGACCTCGCCCAGCGCGCCGGCGACATCGGCAAGCCCGTGGTGCTGCCGAGCATCTTCGGCGACAAGGTCGCCGCGCTGACGATCGTCTACTCGGCGCTGGCAGCGCTGGTGCACCAGCGCGCGACCGGCCGGGGACAGCTGGTCGAGGTGCCGATGGCCGACACGATGCTGGCGTTCAACCTGGTCGAGCACCTGCAGGGCCGGATCTTCGAGCCGCCGAAGACCGACACCGGGTTCCCGCTGTCGATGACCACCGGCCACCGCGCCCGCCCCACCAAGGACGGCTACGCGATGATCATGCCCTACACGCCGAAGAACTTCCGCGACCTGCTCACCGCCGCCGGACGCGAGGACCTCGCCGCCGATCCGCGACTGGCAGGCGACTACATCGACGCCCGCGAGCACGGAACGGCGCTGGTCGAGCTCATGGAGTCGGTGACGCCGACGCTGACCACCGCCGAGTGGGTCCAGGTGTGCACCGAGCACAGCATCCCGGTCGGCCCGGTCCTGCGGCTCGACGAAGCCGCCGACGACCCCTACGTGCGGGAAGGCCACCTGCTCGACCTGGCCGAGCACCCCACCGAGGGCAGCTACCGGCAGGTGGGGGTCCCGATCCAGTTCTCCGCCACCCCCGCCTCGATCCGACTGCACCCACCGATCCCCGGCCAGGACACCGAGGCGGTCTTCACCGAACTCGACCAGCGCAACGAGGGGAACGCGGCATGACCACGCCGAACACGACCGTGCGGACCGAGACCCGGGGCAACGTCCTGGTCGTCACCCTCGACCGGCCCGAGGCGCGCAACGCGATCAACGCCGACGTCGCGCACGGCATCGCCGCCGCCGTGGACGAGCTCGACGCGAATCCGCAGCTGCGGGTGGGTGTCCTGACCGGTGCGGCGGGCACCTTCAGCGCCGGCATGGACCTCAAGGCAGCCGCGCGCGGCGAATCCCCCAGCGTCGGTGACCGCGGTTTCGCCGGGATCACCGAGTACGACAGCGCCACACCGCTGATCGCCGCCGTGGAGGGCTTCGCGATGGGCGGCGGTTTCGAACTGGCGCTGGCCTGCGACCTGGTGGTCGCGTCCTCGGGCGCGACGTTCGCGCTGCCGGAGGTCAAGCGCGGGCTCATCGCCGGTGGTGGCGGCGCGATCCGGCTGCCCAAGCGGATCCCGCACCACCTGGCCGTGGAACTGCTGCTGACCGGCCGCAGCATCGACGCCGGTCGAGCCGCCGAGCTCGGCCTGGTCAACCGGGTCGCCGACGACGGCGCCGCGCTCGACACCGCGCTGGAACTGGCCGAGGAGCTGACGGCCAACGCACCGCTGGCGCTGGCCGCGGTCAAGCAGGTCGTCCGGCACGCCGACCGGCTGCCCGAGCCGGAGGCGTTCGCCGCCCAGCGCCGCGAGATCCGCGGGCTCCACGAGTCCGCCGACTTCGCCGAGGGCGTCCGGGCCTTCACCGAGAAGCGCGCACCGAAGTGGACGGGACGATGAACAGCGAAGAGATCCTGCGCCGCGTGGCGACCCCGCTCGGCACCCCGGCCTACGCACCGGCGGTCGCGCGGTTCACCGACCGCGAGTACCTCAACGTCGTCTACCGCACCGACCCCGAGGCGCTGCGCGCCGTGGTTCCCGAACCGCTGGAGTTCGACGAGCCGCTGGTGCGCTTCGAGATCATGAACATGGGCGAGGTCACCTCGTTCGGCCCGTACGTCGAGGCGGGGCAGGCGATTCCGGTGCGCTTCGGCGAAGAGCGCGGCGAGTACCTGCACGCGATGTACCTGAACAACTTCCCCGCCACCGTCGCCGGTCGCGAGGCCAGCGCCTACCCGAAGGTGATGGGCGAACCGGCGCTCAAGGTGGAGAACTCCGCGCTGGTGGGAACGCTGAACCACGGCTCGGAGCGGGTCGCGACGGCGACCATGGGCTACAAGTGGTTCCCGATGGATCTCGCCGCCGCCGAGGCCGAGATCACGGTGCCCACGTTCGTGCTCAAGCTCGTCCCCGGCTACGACCACCGGCCGCGGATCGCCGAGCTCGTGCGCACCCGCATCACCGACATCACCGTCAAGCAGGCCTTCACCGGTCCCGCGCGGTTGCAGCTGTTCGAGCACGCGCTGGCTCCCCTGGCCGACCTGCCGGTGCGCGAGGTCGTCTCGGCCAGCCACATCATCACCGATCTCACGCTGTCGGGAGTCGAGCCCGTCCACGACTACCTGGCGGAGAGGAAGCAGTCATGAGTCCGAAGTGGACGAACGTCGCGGTGGTGGGAGCCGGGACCATCGGCCTGGCCTGGGCGGCGCTGTTCGCGCACGCCGGCCTGGAGGTCCGGGTCACCGATCCGCGCGACGACCTCGACGCGGCCGTCGACGAAGCGCTGCCGATGCTCGCCGAGAGCATCCCCGGCGCCGACGTCGCCGCGCTGCGCAGCCGCATCACCGCGACCGACGACCTGGCCAAGGCGGTGGAGAACGCGCAGCTGGTGCAGGAGAACGGGCCCGAGCGGCTGGAGTTCAAGCAGCAGCTGTTCGCCGAGATCGCCCGGCACGCCCCCGCTGATGCGGTGCTGGCCTCCTCCAGCTCCGGGATCGTGGCCTCCGCGATCGCCGCCGAGCTGGACGAGGACGTGGCCGCGCGGTTGCTGATCGCCCACCCGTTCAACCCGCCGCAGGTGGTGCCGCTGGTGGAGATCGTGCCCGGCGCGACGGCCGAGGAGGTCGTGCAGGAGGCCATCGCCTTCTACCGCGACCTGGGCAAGACACCGGTGCGGATCCACGAGGAGGTCGACGGTTTCGTCGCCAACCGGTTGCAGAGCGCCCTCATGCGCGAGTCGATCTCGCTGGTGCAGCAGGGCGTCGTGTCCGCCGAAGAGCTGGACGCGGTGATGAAGGCGTCACTGGGCGGCCGCTACGCCACGATCGGCCCGTTCGAGAGCTTCCACCTCGGCGGCGGCCCCGGCGGGATCCGCCACATGATGGCCCACCTCGGCGTGGGCATGGCCGACCGCTGGGCGGAGCTGGGCCGACCGGAGCTCGACGACGCCACGATCACCTCCCTGGTCGAGCAGACCGAGACCGCCTACGGCTCGGGCCCCGACGCCTACCGCGAACGCGCGCGCCTGCGCGACCGCAAGCACAACGCGATCAACTCCGCGCTGGACGGAATCGAAGCAGACCCGAACGCAACAGCCTGACGAGGAAGAGACATGCCCAAGCCCGTGAACACCAATCCCGATTTCTTCGGCTTCTACGACCTGCTCAGCGAGTCCGAGCGCTCGGAGCTCGCCGAGATCCGCGACTACCTGGAGCGCGAGGTCAAGCCGCTGGCCAACCAGGCGTGGGACACCTCGGAGTTCCCCTTCGAGGTCGTCGAGAAGTTCGCCGAGCTGCGGCTGGCCGGCCACCAGTTCGCCGAGCACGGCGACGGCAAGCCCCGCAGCCCGCTGTTCACCGGGTTCCTGAGCCTGGAGCTCAACCGGATCGACCCGTCGCTGGCCGTGTTCTCCGGCGTCCACACCGGACTGGCGATGGGCAGCATCTACCACGGCGGTGACCAGGAGCAACGCGATCGCTGGATCCCGGACATGGTGGAGATGAACCGGATCGGCGCGTTCGCGCTGACCGAGCCCGAAGGCGGCTCCGACGTCGCCGGAGGCATGCGCACCACGGCCCGCAAGGACGGCGACGAGTGGGTGCTCAACGGCGCCAAGCGCTGGATCGGCAACGGCACCTTCGCCGACCTGATCGTGGTGTGGGCGCGTGACGAGGCCGACGGCAACGTCAAGGGCTTCGTGGTGGAGAAGGGCGCTCCCGGCTTCACCGCCACCAAGATCGAGGGCAAGATCGCGCTGCGCACCGTGCAGAACGCCGACATCGCCCTCACCGACGTCCGAGTCCCCGAAGCCAACCGGTTGCAGCAGGTCAACAGCTTCCGCGACACCGCGAAGGTGCTGGCCATGACCCGGGGCGGTGTCGCGTGGCAGGCGCTGGGCGTGGCGGTGCGCGCCTACGAGCTGGCCCGCGAGTACGCGGTGAACCGCGTGCAGTTCGGCAAGCCGATCGGCGCCTTCCAGATGATCCAGGACCTGCTGGTCAAGATGCTGGGCAACATCACCGCCATGTTCGGCGTCGTGGTGCGGCTCAACGAACTGGTGGCGCAAGGTTCCGGAAGCGCCGAGCAGGCCGCGCTGGCCAAGGCGTTCACCACCACCAAGATGCGCGAGGTCGTGTCCTGGGCCCGGGAGCTGTTCGGCGGCAACGGGATCGTTCTGGAACACGAGATCGCGAAGTTCTTCGCCGATGCCGAGGCGGTCTACTCCTTCGAGGGCTCCCGGGAGATGAACACGCTGATCGTCGGCAAGTCGATCACCGGACACAGCGCCTTCGCGTGAGGACCGGCTTCCAGATGCGACCTGCTCGGCGGTGCGGCTAGCGGAACCTCGGCGGATCCGCTCGGGAGCGCGCCCCCACCGACGTCCGCTCCAGATGAGACCCGTTCGGGTACTTGCGCTCCAGTCCTCCCGATTTCAACCAAAAAATCGCGTGGTTCCCCGAGAGACGGCCGCTCACCTCGATTTCCGAGGTGGGCGGCCTTCCTACGGGCTCGCGCTCAGATCGTCCATCCGCTCAATGGAGGCATCGTTGGGCGGAAAGGTCCAATTCAGCGGCCGAGCGCACTATCATCACGCCGAGTGATACTTTTGATCATTAGTGGAGCACCAGTAGTCCCCGGTGGCGCCCCCGACGTTTCGGCACCGCGGTGCCCGTCACCGAAACCCCCGTACCAAGGACGCTGATGTCTGAAAGCCCCTTACCCGCGATCCATACCGACCGAGCCCCCGAAGCCCCACCCCACCACGATCTTCGGGCGAAGCTGCAGCGGCTGGTCGTGGCGTCCCTGGCCGCGACGGCGCTGATCGGGACCGCCACGGCGGTCACGCTGGTCTTCGTCCCTCCGCCTGAACTGCGCTACACCGTCCTCGCGGTGGGCATCGTCGCCGGCATCGCCGTCGTGGTCATCGGATACCTGCGCGCGAACGCGCTGGCCGACGAGGTCGACCGGCGGATCCACGAATCCGGCCACGACGCCCAGGCCAGGCTGCAGGAGTCGCTGCGCAACTCCCACCAGTGGATCGAGTCGCTGCGCGGCACCGTCGCCCAGGGAACCCGCGAGCTGCCGCAGCTCGTCGAGCAGATCCAGTCCGGCCAGCAGCCCGCGCCGAAGTGGCCCACGGGCGAGCCGGTCACCGGCAACCCGTACGAGCTGCTCGCCCACGAGCTCCGGCAGGCCCAGATGGCCGTCGAGTTCGCGCTGGTGCGCATGCAGAGCGAGCCCTCGCAGACCAACATCGACCCCAGCGTCGCGGTCTTCGCCAACCTCGCCCGGCGCGTGCAGTCCCTGGCCCACCGCGCCATCCAGCGGCTCGACGAGCTGGAGCAGCAGGTCGAGGACCCGGACCTGCTCAAGGGCCTGTTCGCGGTGGACCACCTGGTCACCGGCGTGCGCAGGCAGGCCGAATCCCTCGCCGTGCTCGGTGGTTCGATGCCGCGGCGGCAGTGGAGCAAGCCGGTCGCGATGTACACCGTGCTGCGCTCCGCGGTGGCCGAGGTCGAGCACTACGCCCGCGTCAAGGTCATCCCGCCGGTCGACGGCACGCTGCACGGTCACGCCGTCGCCGACGTCATCCACCTCATCGCCGAGCTGGTGGAGAACGCCACCGCGTTCTCCGAGCCCGACACGCAGGTGAGCATCAACAGCCAGATCGTCACCGCCGGCCTGGCCATCGACATCCGCGATCGCGGCTTGGGCATCGACCAGCGCAGCCGGGTCACGCTCAACGGGCTGCTCACCAATCCCGACGACGTCGACCGGGACGCGCAGCTGCGCGACGGCCGCATCGGCCTGTACGTGGTGGCGCAGCTGGCGCACCGGCACCACATCGGCGTCGAGCTCGAGAACAACATGTACGGCGGCACCGACGCGCACGTGGTCATCCCCAACAACCTGCTGGGCGAGACCGACGTCGAGCCGGACGAGTCCGCCGCGCAGAGCTCCAGCAGCGTGCTGTCCACCGTCGAACCGCAGGTCAACGGCCACGAATCGCGCGGTTCGCTGATGCCCGCGCCGGCGCAGACGTTCAACAGCGGTCGCCACACCGGCCAGCAGCCCGTCTACACGACCGGGCCGCAGCCGGCGGTCCGCGAGGAGCGCCCCACCCGGCAGCAGCACAACCCCTACGCGCGCCACTCCGGCGCCGTGCCGGAGGCTCCCCCGGTGACGACATCCGGTCCGGTCAACGCCGACAACGCCGAACGGCCCGCGCTGCCCCGGCGCGACCGCACGCGCAGCTACCTGGTCCCGCAGCTCGCGGAGAGCTCCTCGGCTCCCGAGGAGAAGCCGCAGGGCGGACCGAGTCCCAGCCTGTACGCGTCCTTCCGCTCGGGTGTCGAGGGCCGCGTTTCGGACGACCAACCGGGCCAGGGCTGACCCCGCACCGCACACCCCCTCCCCCCGCACAAGATCTGCCCCGCGCAGTGAGAAGAGTCAGGAGACGTTTTCCACAATGGCCAATGACGCAGCGGGCTCGTCGTCCGACCTGAGTTGGCTACTCGCCGACCTGCTCCGACGAGTCCCGCACACCCGCTGTGCCCTGCTCGCCTCCACCGACGGAATCAAGCGGTACTACAGAGGGCTCGACAACGACGAGGCGGACGCCCTCGCCGCCTGGGCCGCCGCGCAGTGCTCGCTGGCCCGCAACGGCGGCCGCCGGTTCGGCATGAACGGTGGTGGCGTCCGCCAGGTCGTCGTCGAGTTCAACGACCTGGTCGTGTTCGTCTCCGCCGCCGGTAGCGGTGCCGTGCTCGTCGTGCTGGCCACCCCGGAAGCCGACGCCGCGGTGCTCGGCTACGAGATCGCCCAGCTCGTCAAGCGAGTCCCGAACCACCTGGCTACCCCCATGCGGCAGCCCACCGCCGCGCGGAGCGCCGGTGAGATGGGCAGGTGAGCATGCCCGGACCATCGGACACACCGTGGCTGGACAACGAAGCCGGACCGCTGCTGCGCCCGTACTCGCTGACCAACGGCCGGACCGAACCCAGCGAACCGCTGTCCTTGCAGTCGCTGGTGCGGTCCACCGGGCGCTTCTCACCGGAACGCATCGAACCGGTTCACGCCAAGATGCTGACGCTCTGCCGGCACGCCACCTCGGTCGCCGAGGTCGCTGCTCACCTGCGGCAACCCGCCGTAGTCACCAAAGTCCTGCTCTCCGATCTCATCGACTGGGGAGCGCTCACCACCCACGCACCCGCCGACGTGCCGAAGCGCGATCAACTGGAGGCTTTGCTGAATGGGCTCCAACAGCTCTGAGCCATTCCCGACCTCGTTCAAGTTCCTCATAGCGGGTGGGTTCGGAGTCGGTAAGACCACGTTCATCCATTCGGTCAGCGAGATCGAGCCGCTGACCACGGAGGAGACGCTCACCGTCGCCAGCGTCGGGCACGACGACCTGACCGGCGTGGGGGACAAGACCACGACCACCGTGGCGATGGACTTCGGTCGTATCACGTTCGACCCGCAGAACATCGTGCTGTTCCTGTTCGGCACGCCGGGTCAGGACCGGTTCTGGTTCATGTGGGACGACCTGGTCGACGGCGCCCTGGGCGCGGTCGTCCTGGCCGACACGCGTCGGCTGGAGGACTGCTTCGCGGCCGTGGAGTTCTTCGAGCGACGCGGAATCGATTTCCTCGTGGCGGTCAACCAGTTCGAGAACAGCTTCCGCTACCAACCCGAGGAGGTACGGCAAGCACTGGACATCAAACCGCACATCCCCGTCGTGCTCTGCGATGCGCGCGACCGCCGCTCCGCGGCCTCGGTGCTGGTGCAGCTGATCGAGCACGTGATGGAGACCCGCGCCTTATGACCCCGCCCCGAATCCCCCACCGAAATCGGAGTTTCTCGTGACGACCTTCGATGCTGCCGGTCACCGGCACCTCAGCCCCGTCGACTCACACGCGCACGAGCGTGCGGCGCGGTTGCGCCAGCTCGGCCTGGGCGACGCCGCAGATCCCGAGTTCGACGCGTTCGCGCAGCGCGTCGCCCAGACCCTGGGCGTGCCCAACGCCATGGTCAACTTCATCACCGACACCCACCAGTACCTGGGTGGCCTGTTCACCAAGGTGGCGGGGATGGAAGACCCCCACTCCGACGCCGACCCGCGTTCGGCCCCGATGGAGACGGGCTACTGCCCGCACGTCATCGCCCGCCGGATGGCGCTGGTCCTCGAAGACGTCTGCGACTACCCGCGCTTCGCGGGCAACGACGTCGTGGACAAGATGAACGTCCGCTCCTACCTGGGCGCTCCGCTGATCGACCGCACCGGCATGGCGCTGGGCACGGTCTGCGTCATCGACAGCGAGGTGCGCCCGTGGGGCCGCGACGGCCTCAACGCCATCAAGGCGCTGGCCAGTGAAGGCGTCGACCTGGTCCACCGCCGCGAGCGGGACCTCCAGGCGGGCTGAACGCCACCTGCGACGAGGGGGCTGGACCGACAACGGCGGTCCCGCCCCCTCGATGCTTCTCCGCGGTCGTCAGCCGCGGCGCAGGAGCAGGTCCAGGTCGTGCTGGATGCCGGGCCTGCGCTGCTCGACGTTGCCGATGGACAGCTCGAACTCGCCGATGTGGCGCGCGAGCTCGTCCACCGTCGGCAGCTCCACGAACGGCCTGCTGTCCTCGGCGACCCGCAGCTTGTCGACGAGCTGCTGCTCGCTCCAGGACGCCGTGTGGGAGTACATCGAGGAGCGGTGGCGCCCGTCGGCGGTGAGCACCGCCAGGATCGCCCAGCAGGCGAGCTCACCGATCTGGCTGGCCAGGATCTGCCGCTGCTGCCCACCGGTGGTCGTGGTGGTGGTCAGCTTGTCGATCCGGGACACGTGCTCGGCGAGCTTCGGGTCGACGTCGAAGTCGTCGAAGATCGAGAAGAACCGCTGCGGGTGCTTGAGGATCGTCGACCCGAGGTAGACCGTGATGGCCTCGGTGCTGCCCTCGAAGATCCGGAACAGCCGGTAGTCCCGGTAGAACTGGCCGACGACGTTGGTGTCGACGAACCCGCGCGCCCCGAGCAGCTGCAGGCAGCGGTCGACCACCTGCCACATCAGCTCGCAGCCCAGGATCTTCGCCGCGAAGTAGAAGGGCTCGGGGACCTCGCGGCCCGAGTCGAGCAGGTCGGTCATGTGCTCGACCAGCATCTCCACGGCTTGGGTCGCCGCCACCGACTCGGCGATGATCTGCTGGATCCGCCCGTTCTCGGCGAGGTTGCCGGTGGCGACCTCGCGACGACGGGCGAAGCGCTGGGCAAGTTCCAGCGCCCGCATCGCCGCACCGAGCGCGCCGGTGGCCAGCATGAGCCGTCCCTGGGTGAAGGCGGTCTTGGCCGCGACGAGGCCCTTGCCCTCCTCGCCGAGCAGGCCCTCGGCCGGGACGCGCAGGTTCTCGAGGCTGAGGCTGTTCTGCGGCACCGCCTTGAGCCCGAGCGTGACGACCTCGGGGCCGCGCACGAACCCGGGCGAGGAGGTGTCGACGAGGAACCCGGTGATCCCGGCGTCCTGGCCGTTCTCGTCGGTCAGGCGCGCGAAGAGGTTGACGTAGTGGGCGTCGGCACCCAGCGAGATCCACTGCTTGTCGCCGTTGATGACGTAGGACCCGTCGGGCCGCTTGGTCGCGGTGCTGGTGATCGCCCGGACGTTGGATCCCATGCTCGGCTCGCTGACCGCGCTGGTCACCAGTCGGCGGCCCTGCGCGAGCTCGGGCAGCACGGCCGAGCGCACGTCCTCACGCGCGAAGTGCTGGATCGGCGGCACGCCGAGCGTGTTGTGCACGGCGAGCAGGATGAGCAGGTTGCAGTCGATCGCACCGGCCTGCCGCCACACCTTGATGGTGTCGGAATGCGAGAGTTCCTGACCCTGGTAGCGCTTGGGGATCTGCACGCCGAACAGGCCCGCGTCGGCGAGGTCCGGGATCAGGGACAGCTGGAAGCCGCGACGCTCGTCCATTCGCCGGGAGTCGAGTTGCTCTCTGCTGTACCTGCGCAGGAAATCGAGCATCTCCGACGCCGCGCCGGGGTTCGGGGAACCGCTTTCGGTCGACTCCATTCCGTTTGGTCCTTCCTGGGAAAGGCTCTCGCGAGGGGGTGGTCGCGAATGGGGGCGGATTCGGGCACGTTTGATAGGACGAACGGGCGCCGCACCGGAATTCGGCGCGGGTGGATTACCGCGTTCGTCGTCTCATTCGTTCCGCTGAGGTGAAAGGGCGACCCCACCTTCAGACGTGCGCTGACACCGGCCCGAGCAGTGGGGATGCCCGGGGCGCAACCACGGTGTTGATCTACCGGAGAGAACGAGGTGGCACGTCTTCAGCATTGGGGATGTCGGGGTTGCCCAGTCCTGCCGCGTTCACGTGGCGCAGGCTCGGCCTCGGCTCGGATCGCCGTCGGACCCCGGAGGGAACGAGGCCTTGGCGATCGGTCGAGATCCATGGCGAAAACTCCGTTTCCTACAAGCCGGCACTGTCCACGTGAGCACAGCCGGAGTGGGAAATTACCGTAGCTCACCAATGCGGGGTACCCCCTTTACGGTGAGCCGAATAACGGACCGTAATCACCGCTGGTGGCGAGAACCTGAGAACTCTGTGAGGAAATCGACTTGAGCGGAGAGCAGATTCTCGAAAACGGAGTCCTCTGTGGACGACAACGGGAATTGTCCGAGGTCACGACCAGAACTCGACAGTAGGGTCGAAACCCGCGTCGCGGGCTGAAACCCGGCGGGCGCACCCGATCGCGGAAGGCGAGACCTTGATCACCTTCCGCGATCGCGGCTCACTCGATGCCCGCGGCGTCCATCCCGCGGATCTCCTTCTTCAGGTCGGCGATCTCGTCGCGCAACCTGGCCGCCAACTCGAACTGGAGCTCCCGCGCGGCGTTCATCATCTGGTCGTTGAGCTGCTGCACGAGGTCGGCCATCTCGGCACGCGGCATCCCGGAGATGTCGCGGTCCTCCAGCAGGCCGGCGCTGCCGACCGCCTCGCCCGAGGGCTTCTTCCCGCGCGAGGTGTTGCGGCCGGAACCGCCCACCGACACCGACTCCTCGGTGTCCTCGGCCTCGCTGTACACGCGATCGAGGATGTCGGCGATCTTCTTGCGCAGCGGCTGCGGATCGATGCCGCGCTCTTCGTTGTAGGCGATCTGCTTGGCGCGGCGCCGGTTGGTCTCGTCGATGGCGTGCTGCATCGAGTCGGTGATCCGGTCGGCGTACATGTGCACCTGACCGGAGACGTTGCGCGCGGCACGCCCGATGGTCTGCACCAGCGACGTCCCGGAGCGCAGGAAGCCCTCCTTGTCTGCGTCCAGGATCGACACCAGCGAGACCTCCGGCAGGTCCAGGCCCTCGCGCAGCAGGTTGATGCCGATCAGCACGTCGTACTCGCCGAGCCGCAGCTGCCGCAGCAGCTCCACCCGCCGCAGGGTGTCGACCTCCGAGTGCAGGTAGCGAACCCGGATGCCCAGCTCCAGCAGGTAGTCGGTGAGGTCCTCGGCCATCTTCTTGGTCAGCGTGGTCACCAGCACCCGCTCGTCGCGGTCGGCGCGCTCGCGGATCTCGTGCACCAGGTCATCGATCTGGCCCTCGGTCGGCTTGACCACGACCTCGGGATCGATCAGCCCGGTCGGTCGGATGACCTGCTCGACGAACTCGCCGCCGGCCTGCGCCATCTCGTACGGGCCCGGCGTGGCCGACAGGTACACGGTCTGGCCGATGCGGTCGGAGAACTCCTCGAAGGTCAGCGGCCGGTTGTCCAGCGCGCTGGGCAGCCGGAAGCCGTGCTCGACCAGCGTCCGCTTCCGGGAGGCGTCGCCTTCGTACATGCCGCCGATCTGCGGGACCGTCACGTGCGACTCGTCGACGATCAGCAGGAAGTCGTCCGGGAAGTAGTCGATCAGCGTCGCCGGGGCCGAACCCGCCTCGCGGCCGTCGATGTGCCGCGAGTAGTTCTCGATGCCCGAGCAGAACCCGACCTGGCGCATCATCTCGATGTCGTACTGGGTGCGCATCCGCAGCCGCTGGGCCTCCAGCAGCTTGTTCTGCTTCTCCAACCGGCCCAGCTGGTCCTCGAGCTCGCCCTCGATGGCGCGGATCGCCTTGTCCATCCGCTCCGGACCGGCGACGTAGTGGGTGGCCGGGAAGATCCGCAGCTCCTGCACCTCGCGGACGATCTCGCCGGTGAGCGGGTGCAGGTAGTAGAGCCGGTCGATCTCGTCGCCGAAGAACTCCACCCGCACCGCCAGTTCCTCGTAGGCGGGGATGATCTCGACGGTGTCGCCGCGCACCCGGAAGGTGCCGCGGGCGAAGGCGATGTCGTTGCGGCTGTACTGCACGTCCACCAGCGCGCGCAGGAACACGTCGCGGTCGATCTCACCGCCGACCGCCAGCGGGATCGCGCGGTCGAGGTAGGACTGCGGCGTGCCCAGGCCGTAGATGCAGGAGACCGAGGAGACCACCACGCAGTCCCGGCGGGAGAGCAGGTTCGAGGTGGCGGAGTGGCGCAGCCGCTCGACGTCCTCGTTGATCGAGGAGTCCTTCTCGATGTAGGTGTCGGTCTGCGGGACGTAGGCCTCGGGCTGGTAGTAGTCGTAGTAGCTGACGAAGTACTCCACGGCGTTGTCCGGGAAGAACCCGCGCAGCTCGTTGGCCATCTGCGCGGCCAGCGTCTTGTTCGGCTCCAGCACCAGCGTGGGGCGCTGCACCCGCTCGACCAGCCACGCGGTGGTGGCCGACTTGCCGGTGCCGGTGGCGCCGAGCAGCACCACGTCCTTCTCCCCGGAGTTGATCCGCCGTTCCAGATCCTCGATGGCCTGCGGCTGGTCACCGGCCGGGTCGTAGTCGCTGACCATGCGGAACCGGGCGTCGGTCCGGGGGATGTCGCCAACCGGGCGGAACTCGGAGTGCGCCAGCACGGAGTCCTCGGGGCGCTCAGTCGCAAAAGCCACGTTCCCCAGCGTACGAGGCACCACCGACATCATGTTGCGTCACGGGGTGCCATCCGGCCGATGAGGGCGGACAATGGGATGCGTCACCGGCCCCGACCGATGGGAGGTGACCTGCGAACAGTGGAAGAGAGATAGCGGGCGCGGCGTGCTTCGGACGTCGCGCCCGCCTCATCCGGTCGCTTAGAGTGTCGTTGTGACCACTCAGCGGGAGCTCGCCGAGCGTCTGGGACTGCCCGTGCATCCGCCGAAGACCGAGGTCTTCGACCTCGCGGCGGGCACCAACACCGACCCCAAGGGCCACGTGCGCACCGTGAGCCGCTTCCGCCGCGAGCCCTTCGGGCTCTACCTCGCCCGGCCGCTGCCGGGGCAGCCGAAGATCGCCGCGCTGGAGTCGTGGCTGCTGCCCTCGCTCGGACTGCGGGTGACCCGCTGGTACTGGCGGCCCGGTTTCGAACGCGACCTCGACTACTACCTCGATCTGGTCGACATCGAATCGAGTGACGCCCAATGGCGGACCATCGACCACTACCTGGATCTGGAAGTGCGCCAGGGCAGGGACGTGGAACTGCTCGACGTGGATGAATTCGTGCTCGCGGTCCAATCCGGACTTCTCGAACCGGAGACGGCCGAGCGCGCGATGCGGCGGGCCACCGCGGCGCTGGAGGGGATCACCCGCTGCGGCTACGACCTGCCGAAGTGGTTGCGCACCAACGACATCGAGCTGCCGTGGAGTGGGCAACCCGCCCAAGGTCCCGTACCGGGACCGCGTTCGCTACCGCCAACGGAGTGATCATCACCGCTGGCCCCGGCGCAATTCCCTGCGCCGGCCGACCATTGCGGAAAAGTTATGTTAAAAGCCGGTACTGATGATCACGTTGCCGGTTTTCGCGGCTACTCTTTGAAACTGTGAGCGCTGCGATTTCCCCCAAAATGATGGAAGTCATCGATCTCTTCAGCTCGCAGCGCAGACATCCTTCCGGGTACGTGCACCAGCTGGAGGTCTGCCACGTCGAGCGATGGGGCCTTGCCGTGGAGTGCCCGACTCCGCAGGCCCCGGAACACGACGTCGAGATCACCTGGATACTGGCCGACCTGGGCCTGCGCCTGACCAAGTTCCGCCCGCGCAACCGGCACTCCCGACCGAGCCCGAGCACGCTCACCGCGGTCACCATCCACCGCGACACCCGCTCCTGGGCCACCACGGACCTCCTGCTGGGCCTGGAGATCTCGGACCGGGGCCGGCCCCGCATCACCAGGGCCGCGGAGTTCGCCTCCGCCGTGGCCACCGGCGCCATCCGGCAGAGCGAGGCCGACTACGCGTTCCAGACGGTCCACCGCACGCTCGACGAGGTCAGCCTCCACCGGTCGATCAACCAGTGGCTCGCCTACCGAGGCATCTTCGACCCCTGGTGACCCTCCCCCACCTCCCATCCCCACAGGCGGCGGTCCCCGATTTCCATGGAACCCGGGGTTCCGATTTCCACTGAAATCGGGGGTCAGGAGGTGGGAACGGGGATGGATCAGCGCGTCCAGTGGGTGACGTCCGCCCAGGTCATGGCCCTGGGGAGGTTCGCGGCGAACCAGGGTTCCTTCGCCTCGGCGTAGCCCTCGTGGTCCGGGTCGTCGGCGTGCGCCTCGGCGGCCTGCCGCTTCGTCGCGAGGTAGTCCTCGCGGGCCTGGGGGTCCGCGCGGAGCCAGTCGGGGAACAGCAGGGCCACCCGCCAGGCCGCGGTGCCCTCGACGCGCACGTGCAGGTTGACGTGGCGACCGGGGTCCGCTCCGGCGTGGAAGCGCTTGGACCACTGCTCCGGCTCCGGGGCGAAGTCGTGGGAGTGGTCGTGGTCGCTGGCGGGCACGACCGGGAAACCCGCGTCACCCAGCGGCTCAGCCAGGGCGTCTGCGTCGGCGAGGGTGCGGACCGTGATCTGGAGGTCGATGACGTCCTTGGCCGGCATCGGCACCGAGGTGGAGCCGACGTGGTCGACGCGCACCGCGCGCTGCCCCGCTGCTCGCTCCACGCGGGCGACCAGCCGCCGAGCCTGGGCCGCCCACTCCGGATCGGGGTCGACGAGCTTCGGCGGCGTGGATTCGGCGCGCCGGCGCAGCCGCAGGTTCTGCTCGAAGGGCACCAAGCGGTCCCGCCACAGCTCGTCGACGCTCGTGCGCAGGTCCTCGACCGAGTCCGCGTTGTCCAGCCACACGTCGGCGGCCTCGCGGCGCTGCTCGTCCGTGGCCTGCGCGGCGATGCGCGCGCGTGCGTCGTGCTCGGCGAGCCCGCGCTCGATCAGCCGCTGCACCCGGACGTCCTCATCGGCATCGACGACGATCACCAGGTGATAATGCGGGGAATATCCCGCCTCCACGAGCAGCGGGATGTCGTGCACCAGAACCGAGTCGGCGGGTGCTTCGGCCATTCGCTGCGCGGTCAGCTCCGCGACCTTGGGGTGCACGATCGCGTTGAGGTCGAGCCGGGACTGCTCGTCGGCGAACGCCGTGGCGGCGAGCGCCGGCCGGTTCAGGGCACCGGTCTCGTCCAGGATCGCCTCGCCGAACCGCTCGACCAGCTCGGCCAAGCCCGCGCTGCCGGGCTCGACGACCTCGCGCGACAGGGCGTCGGCGTCGACCACCACCGCGCCGAGCTCGGCCAGCCGCCGAGCTACCGTCGACTTGCCCGATCCGATGCCTCCGGTCAAACCCACGCGCAACATGCGCTACATCCTGCCAGCTGATCACCCGTCTGTGAGGGGGCAGTTCTGGTCAGGCGAACCGGATATCGATCTTGGACGGTCCACAACCGCCCGAGACGCGAAGCGGCCCCGCATCCACGGGGGATGCGGGGCCGCTTCGGACTTCAGCCTTCAGGCGTCAGTGCTCACGCACCACCGGAGAGCTTCTCGCGGAGGGCGGCCAGCTGGGCGTCGCTCGCGAGCGAGCCGCTGTCCTGCTGCTCGTCGTTCGAAGCCGACGAGTAGTTGCCGCCACCGGTCGGGGCCGGCTGCTCGTCGTCGTCGCCACCACCGGCGGCAGCGGCAGCCGCGGCCTCGGCGTCGGCCTGACGGGCCTTCGTGATCTGCGCGATGTGCTTCTCGTAGCGGGTGTGCGCCTCGGCGTACTGGCGCTCCCACTCCTCGCGAGCCGACTCGAAGCCTTCCTGCCACTCCTGGGTCTCCGGATCGAAGCCCTCGGGGTAGATGTAGTTGCCTTCGTTGTCGTACTCGGCAGCCATGCCGTACTGGGTCGGGTCGAACTCCGAGTCGGGGCTGAAGCCCTCGTTGGCCTGCTTCAGCGACAGGGAGATCCGGCGACGCTCGAGGTCGATGTCGATGACCTTGATCATCACCTCGTCGCCGACCTGGACGACCTGCTCCGGGATCTCCACGTGGCGCTCGGCCAGCTCGGAGATGTGGACCAGGCCCTCGATGCCCTCGTCGACGCGGACGAACGCACCGAACGGCACCAGCTTGGTGACCTTGCCCGGCACGATCTGGCCGATCGCGTGGGTGCGGGCGAACTGACGCCACGGGTCTTCCTGGGTGGCCTTCAGCGACAGCGAGACGCGCTCGCGGTCCATGTCGACGTCGAGGACCTCGACGGTGACTTCCTGGCCGACCTCGACAACCTCGGACGGGTGGTCGATGTGCTTCCAGGACAGCTCGGAGACGTGCACCAGACCGTCAACCCCACCGAGGTCGACGAACGCACCGAAGTTGACGATGGAGGACACGACGCCCTTGCGGACCTGGCCCTTCTGCAGCTGGTTGAGGAACTCGCTGCGGACCTCGGACTGGGTCTGCTCCAGCCAGGCGCGACGGGACAGGACCACGTTGTTGCGGTTCTTGTCCAGCTCGATGATCTTGGCTTCGAGCTCGCGGCCGACGTAGGGCTGCAGGTCGCGGACACGACGCATCTCGACCAGGGACGCCGGCAGGAAGCCGCGCAGTCCGATGTCGAGGATGAGGCCGCCCTTGACGACCTCGATGACGGTGCCCTTGACGGGCTCGTCCTTCTCCTTGAGCTCCTCGATGGTGCCCCAGGCACGCTCGTACTGGGCGCGCTTCTTGGAGAGGATCAGTCGGCCTTCCTTGTCCTCCTTCTGGAGAACAAGCGCCTCGACGAAGTCACCAACGGTGACGACCTCGGCGGGGTCGACGTCGTGCTTGATCGACAGTTCCCGGGACGGGATGACGCCCTCGGTCTTGTAGCCGATGTCAAGCAGCACCTCGTCACGGTCGACCTTGACGATGGTGCCCTCAACAATGTCCCCATCGTTGAAGTACTTGATGGTCTGGTCGACGGCGGCGAGGAAGTCCTCCTCCGTCCCGACGTCGTTCACTGCGACCTGCGGCTTGGTGGCGGCTGCAGTCGGGACGGTGGTGGTGTCGGTGGACATCAGGTGGGTTGCTCCGGTACGGATAGGTTGGTCGCTGGTTCTACGCTTGTGCCGCGCCATGGCCGGTTTCGTCCGGTCCAGCGAGGAGCCGGACCTGCGGATTCCGTTTTGCCGAACGGCCTTCACAACCCGGTCTGAACCGGGACGCGGAAGCCGCCGAGAAAAAGACCCACGGCGCGGGCGGTATCGTACGCGCTTTCTCGATCGCCGGGCAAACCGCGGTACCCCTGGATGGCAGACGGGCTTCGGACGCGCGACACAATCTCTTCACGTCCACGCCCTGAACCACCTTCACCCGGGGGAATCCTTGACACATCCCGACGAGCCGGAAAACGCCAGCTCCCAGAATAGCTCGGCGGAGCGGTTGCTGGGGACGGTCGGTGTCCGCAAGCGCAGCGTGGACGCCGCGGAGTCGCGTTCGGCGAACCGGCTGTGGTGGGACGCCGACGCCGACGACTACCACGCCGAGCACGGCGACTTCCTCGGCGACGACGACTTCGTGTGGTGTCCGGAGGGCCTGCGCGAGGAGCACGCCGGCCTGCTCGGGGACGTGCGCGGCAAGCGGGTCCTGGAGGTCGGCTGCGGTGCGGCGTCGTGCGCGCGCTGGCTGGCCGGGCAGGGCGCCGAGGCCGTTGGCCTGGACATCTCCGCCGGAATGCTGCGGCACGGGGTCGACGCCGCGAGGCGCAGCGGGACGCACGTGCCGCTGGTCCAGGCCAGCGCCGATCTGCTGCCCTTCGCCACCGACAGCTTCGACATGGCCTGCTCGGCGTTCGGCGGAGTGCCGTTCGTCGCCGACGTGGGCGCGGTGTTCCGCGAGGTGGCCCGGGTGCTGCGGCCGGGCGGCAGGTGGGTGTTCGCCGTCACTCACCCGATGCGGTGGATCTTCCCGGACGACCCGGGGCCGACGGGCCTGACGGCGACGAACTCCTACTTCGACCGCACCCCTTACCTGGAGATCGACGGCGACGGCCGCGCCACCTACGTCGAGCACCACCGCACCCTGGGCGACTTCGTGCGGGCGCTGTCGGGGGCCGGGATGCGATTGACCGATCTGATCGAACCGGAGTGGCCTGAGGGGCACACTCAGATCTGGGGGCAGTGGAGCCCGCTTCGCGGCAGGCTGTTCCCCGGGACCGCGATTTTCGTGTGCACGCTCGACTGAGGTGTCCCGCGATCGGCTTGCTCGGCGCCGCGGGTAGCGGAACCTCAGGTGGCGGAGAAGGCGACTTCACCGCTCGGCCGACGTCCACGCCCGCGCCGGTGAGGCGCGGGCCCTAGGTGTGAGGAGCCCCCTGTGGCGACCGCGCAGGATTTGATGCAGGCCCAGTTCGCGCGGTTCGCCGCCCTGGACCCGCAGTTACCGCAGGACCAGTTCGTGCCGACCGACGCCGAGCCGGTGGCGGCGCGGACCTCCGACGGGCACGCGGTGGCCGGGCTGGTCACGCACACCTCGAACCCGGAGGGCTCGGCGCGCGGCCTGTGGCAGGCCGGCGAGGCGTTCGAGCTGTTCCCGATCATCGGCGAGCACCCGCGCGCGGGGATGGATTCGCTGCTGGGCGCGTGGCGGGAATGGCTCGGCGAGCAGGACGACCCGGGCCCGAACTCCTCGGCGATGGTGGTCTGGCCGAGCCGTGACGTGCAGGCCACGCGGGCGCTGCTGGATCACGGCTTCCTCCCGCTGTCGGTGCTCGCGATTCGATCACCCACCCCGGCCGCAGATACGGAACTGTCTGGTACCGTAAAGGTGCGTCGCGCCGGACCGGCCGACCTGGACACCGTCGTCGAGCTCACCCTCACCGAGCTCGAGTACGCAGCCCTCGTCGGAACCGCCACGTACCGCTCCGATGCCGCGCAGCTGAAGCGGACCGCCGCCCGAGTGCGCCTGCACTCCGACGACCCCGTCTGGCTCGCGGAGCAGGACGGCACGCCCGTCGCGGTCGCGGAGTGCGGCTGGATCGACACCGGCAAGTCCCCGCGGGCTTACCGGCTGCGCCCCGGCTCGTGGGGATACGTCAACTGCGTGTCGGTGGACGAGAAGGCGCGCGGCACCGGCATCGGCAGGCAGCTGATGTCGGTGGTGCACAACGAGTTCGTGCGCCGGGGCGCCATCGGCAGCTTCCTGTACTACAACCCGCCCAACCCGCTGTCCTCGGTGTTCTGGCCCCGCCAGGGATACCGGCCACTGTGGACGATGTGGGAGGTGCGCCCGGCCACCGCAGTGCGCTGACCCCGCCCCGGGGCCTGCGCGCAGGTCCTAGGGATCGAGGAGAAGGCGTGGAGATCGTCGCCACCGGCGTCGAGGTCATCGGCGCGCACGGGCCACTGCTGGCCCCCACTTCGCTCCGGGTCGCCGACGGTCAGACCCTGCTGGTCACCGGCGAAGCCGGAACAGGCAAGACCGCGCTCGCGCTCGCCCTGTCCGGACGGCTCAAGCCCAGCAGCGGGAGCATCCGGCTGGACGGCTCGGCCGACGCGGACCGGCTGCGCCGCGCCGTCGCCGTCGTCGACGCCCCGCAGATCACCGAACCGGACGACTCACTGCAGGTCCGCGACGTGACCGCCGAAGGTCTGGCGCTGGCCCGGCGCGGTTCGACCCGGCGCAAGGTGCGCGGCTGGCTGGCCGACCGCGAACTGCCCGGCGACGTCCGGTTCGAGAACCTCACCGCGCACCAGCGCACCCGTCTGCTGATCGACCTGGCCTGCGAGTCCCGCACCACGCGCGCGCTGGTGCTCGACTGCCCCGACCGCCACGGCGACGACCCGCAGATCTGGTACTCCCTGGCCACCGCCCGCGCCGGAGAAGGCATGGCGGTGGTCATCCTCTGCTCCACGCACTCCGCCGACAAGCTCGGAGCGCCCGCCGTCCGCATCGGCGCGGACGACACCGAAGAAGTCCACTTCGGCCGGTTGACACCTGAAGGTCCGTGATGACTACTTTTCGGCTCGCCGCAACGGAATTGCGACGACTCACCTCGGGCAAGCTGCCCAAGCTCGCGCTGCTGGCGGTCACCTTGGTGCCGCTGCTCTACGGCGCGATGTACATCTACGCGAACTGGGATCCCTACGGGAAGCTCGACTCGGTGCCCGCCGCGGTCGTCATCGACGACACCGGCGCCCAGAAGGAGGACGGCCAGCCGCTCAACGCCGGCCAGGACGTCTACGACGAGCTCATCGACTCCGGCACGTTCTCCTGGACCCGCACCGATCTCCAGCACGCCCAGGCCGGCGTGGCCAACGGCGACTACACCTTCGCGCTGGTGGTCCCCCGGGACTTCTCCCACGCCCTGGTCTCCCCCGCCGACTTCGAGCCGCGGCAGGCCAAGCTGCAGCTGATCACCAACGACGCGAACAACTACCTGGTGGGCACCATCGCCGACAAGCTCGCCGGTGAGGTCCGCAAGGGCGTCGCGTCCAACGCGGGATCGACCGCCGCCGAGCAGTTCCTGCTGGGCTTCTCCACGGTGCACGACAAGACCGTCGAGGCCGCCAACGGCGCGGGCAAGCTCGCCGACGGCGCCGGGCAGCTGCGCGACGGGCTCGGCCAGGCCGAGCAGGGCGGCACCCAGCTCTCCGACGGAGCCCACCAGCTGCTCAGCGGACAGCAGCAGCTCGCCTCGGGCGCCAACCGGCTCGCCGACGGAACCGGCCAGCTGCACACCGGCCTGCAGCAGCTCCGAGCCTCGACCGCGCAGCTGCCGGAGCAGACCGCGAAGCTGGCCGACGGCGCCGAGAAGGTCGCCCAGGGCAACGAGCAGCTCGCGCAGAAGGCCAACGTCGTCGGCGACCTCTCCCAGAGCATCGTCGACAACCTGGACCAGACCAAGGCCAAGACCGCCGCGCAACTGCGCCAGGCCGGCGTCGACGAAGCCACCGTGCAGAAGATCGTCGTCGGGCTCGACGACCTGGGCAGTCCCGCCACCGACGCCAACACCGAGCTGCAAACGCAGGTCGGGCAGCTCAACATGCTCGCCGACGGATCCCGCCAGGTCGCCGACGGCAACCGGGCGCTGGCCAACGCCACCCCGCAGCTGACCAGCGGCATCCAGCAGCTCACCAGCGGCGCCGGGCAGGTCGACGACGGAGCCGCCCAGCTGCGCGAGGGCCAGCAGCAGGCCCTGTCGGGCACCAGCAGGCTCGCCGACGGCGCCGACCAGCTCGTCGGCGGTACCCGGCAACTCCACGACGGCTCCGGCCGGCTCGTCGACGGCTCCACCACGCTGGCCACCGAGCTCGGCAAGGGCGCGGGCGAGATCCCCAACCCCGACGACAAGACCCGGCAGGCCACCGCCGACACCATCGGAGACCCGGTCGCCGTCGACACGCAGGCGCAGGTCAAGGCCGACACCTACGGCGCCGGGCTGGCGCCCTACTTCATGGGCCTGGCGCTGTGGGTCGGCGGGTTCGTCCTCTTCCTGCTGATGCGGCCGATGTCCAACCGGGCGCTGGCGGCCGGTGTGGCGCCGTGGCGGGTCGCGCTGGGCGGCTGGCTGCCCGCCGCGCTGATCGGGCTCGTGCAGGCGGTGCTGCTGTTCTCGGTGGTCGTGTTCGCCATCGGAGTCCACCCCGCGCACCAGTGGCGGACGCTCGCCTTCCTGATCCTGACCTCGTTCGCGTTCACCGCGGTCGTGCACTCGCTGAACGCGGCGTTCGGCCCGAAGGGCAAGTTCATCGCCCTGGTGATCCTGGTGCTGCAGCTGGTCACGGCGGGCGGCACGTTCCCGTGGCAGACGATCCCGGAGCCGCTGCACCCGCTGCACCAGGTCCTGCCGCTGGGCTACGTGGTGACGGGGCTGCGCCACCTCATCTACGGCGGCACGGAGGCCTCGGTCGGTCAAGCCGTGGCGGTCCTGCTCTGCTACCTGGTGGCGTCCCTGCTGCTCACCACGATCGCGGCCTGGCGCCAGCGGGTCTGGACCCCCAGCCGCCTCAAACCCGAGCTGTCGCTCTGATCAACGCGAACGGCGGGCCGCCGGACAGATCCGGAGGCCCGCCGTTCGCGTTGATCAGGGTGGGAAGAGGTGCGTGCAACGCGGCGGAGCCGCTGCCTCAGGTGTGGGACTCAGCCGGCACCGACGCGTACGCCGCGACGCCGTGCATTGGCATGCACGAGGAGTGGCGCGCGGAGTCCAGAAGGCGTGCCAGGTTCCGCTACCCGCCACCGAACAGGTCTCAGTCGTCGTAGCGGGCGATCTCGATGAGGTTCCCGTCGGGGTCGCGCAGGTAGAGCGAGGTGATGGGGCCGCTGGAGCCGGTGCGACCGACCGGGCCCTCCTCGATGCGGACCTCGTTGTTGCGCAGGTGCTCCTGGACGTCGGCCAGCGCGTGGCTGGTGACGAAGCACAGGTTCGCGGAGCCGGGGACCGGGTGGGTCGCGGTCGGCTCGACCAGCTCGGCAGCCGCGTGCAGCTTGATGGTCTGGTCGCCGAAGCGAACCGCACGCCGCGCACCGGGGAACTCCACCGGCTCCATGCCGAGCACGCCCTGGTAGAACTCGACCGCCCGATCCACATCGGCGACGGTGAGGACCAGGTGGTCGACTCGGTCGATGCTGATCATGCTCCTCCTCGGGGTCGGCGCGGTCAGCTCCGGGAGTGCTGCCGCGCCCTGGTGACGCCCCGCCGGCCACAACGCCGCAGCGGCCGAGCCCGGCCGGAGCGTGTACCGCAGGCTATCCGCACCGGTGTTCGGTACCCGCGTTCGGGCCCCACCAGCGGTGATGTTCGCCATTGCACAACATCACGCCGGGGCACATCCCCGAAACGGGGGTTCTGTGATCGAGTCGAGATCCCTCGCCGCTCAGTGCGCGGCGGAGTCCCAGGAACGACCCGACCCGACCGAGACCTCCAGCGGCACGTCCAGCGGGTACGCCGAGCCCATCTGCTCGCGCACCAACTTCTCCACCACGTCCCGCTCGCCGTCGGCGACCTCGATGATCAGTTCGTCGTGCACCTGCAGCAGGGTGCGCGAGCGCAGGCCCTCCGCCTTGATGGCTCCGTGCACGCCCAGCATGGCGACCTTGATGATGTCGGCGGCGCTGCCCTGGATCGGGGCGTTGAGCGCCATCCGCTCGGCCATCTCGCGGCGCTGCCGGTTGTCGCTGAGCAGGTCCGGCAGGTAGCGGCGGCGTCCCATGATGGTGGAGGTGTAGCCGTCCTTGCGGGCCTGGTCGACGACCTCGCGCAGGTAGTCGCGGACCCGGCCGAAGCGGGCGAAGTAGGCGTCCATCTGCGCCTTCGCCTCCTCGGCGGAGATGCGCAGCTGCTGCGCCAGACCGTAGGCCGACAGACCGTAGGCCAGGCCGTAGGACATGGCCTTGACACGTCGCCGCAGTTCCTGGTCGACCTCGCCGATCGGCACGTCGAACGCCTGCGAGGCGACGTAGTTGTGCAGGTCCTCGCCGGTGTTGAACGCCTCGATGAGCCCCTCGTCGCCGGAGAGGTGCGCCATGATGCGCATCTCGATCTGGCTGTAGTCGGCGGTCATCAGCTCGGCGTAGTCGCCGCCGACGACGAACACCTCGCGGATCCGGCGGCCCTCTTCGGTGCGGATCGGGATGTTCTGCAGGTTCGGCTCGGTCGACGACAGCCGGCCGGTGGCGGCGATCGTCTGGTTGAACGTGGTGTGGATGCGGCCGTCGTCCGAAATGGACTTGGCCAGACCCTCCACTGTGGTCTTGAGCCGGGTGGCGTCGCGGTGTTCGAGCATGTGCTGCAGGAACGGGTGCTCGGTCTTCTCGAACAAGGTCTGCAGCGCTTCGGCGTCGGTGGTGTAGCCGGTCTTGGTGCGCTTGGTCTTCGGCATGTTGAGCTCGTCGAAGAGGACCACCTGCAGCTGCTTCGGCGAGCCGAGGTTGATCTCCTTGCCGATGACGGCGTAGGCGTCCTGCGCGGCCTGCTTGACGCGCGCGGCGAAGCGGGCGCCCAGTTCGGCCAGCTGCTCGGCGTCCACCGCGATGCCGGCGCCTTCGAGCTCGGAGAGGACCAGCAGCAGCGGCAGCTCGAGGTCGGTGAGCAGCTTGGTGCTGTCGATGCGGGCGAGCTCGATGTCCAGCGCGTCGGCGAGCTCGGCGACCGCGCGGGCCCGCAGCAGTTCACCTTCGGCGGCCTTCTCCTGGCTCTCCGACTCGTCCTCCAGCAGCGACAGCTGGCCGTCTCCCTCGCCGCTGTCGGCGCGCAGCTCGCGCTGCAGGTAGCGCACGACCAGGTCGGGCAGTTCGAAGGAGCGCTGGCCGGGACGCACCAGGTAGGCGGCCAGGGCGGTGTCGCTGGTGAGACCGGCGATGGTCCAGCCGCGGTCGCGGATGGCGTGCAGCGGGCCCTTGACGTCGTGAGCGGCCTTGGGCGCCTCGGCGTCGGCCAGCCACGACGCGAGCGCCTTCTCGTCCTCGCTGGTCAGCGACGTGACGTCGACGAACGCGCCTGCTCCGTCGGCGGTGGCCAGCGCGATGCCCGCCAGGTCGCCGTGGCCGCGCGCCCAGGTGCCGGTGCAGGACAGGCCGACGCGGTTGCCGCCGCGGGCGTGCTGGTCGAGCCACGCGGCGAGCGCGCCGGGCTCGATGACGCCACCGGTGATCTCGAAGCCCTCGTCGACCTCGGGTTCGGCGCTGGAGAGCGTGGCGAACAGCCGATCGCGCAGCACCCGGAACTCCAGGTCGTCGAACAGCCGGTGCACGGCGTCGCGATCCCAGGCGCGCACCTCGAGCTCGTCCGGCCCGGCTTCGAGCTCGACGTCGCGCACGAGCTCGGTGAGCTGCCGGTTGAGCAGCACCGACGACAGGTGCTCGCGCAGGTTGTCGCCCGCCTTGCCCTTGACCTCGTCGACCCGGTCCACGAGCCCGGCCAGCGAGCCGAACTGCTGGATCCACTTGGTGACCGTCTTCTCCCCCACCCCCGGGATCTTGGGCAGGTTGTCCGACGGGTCGCCGCGCAGCGCTGCGAAGTCGGGGTACTGCTCGGGGCTCAGCCCGTACTTGGCCTCGACGGCCTCCGGGGTGAACCGGGTCAGCTCGGAGACGCCCTTGGTCGGGTACAGCACGGTGACGTCGTCGGTGACGAGCTGGAGCGCATCGCGGTCGCCGGTGCAGATGGCGACCTTGAAGCCGCCGCCGGTGGCCTGGGTGGTCAGCGTGGCGATGACGTCGTCGGCCTCGTAGTTGTCCTTGCTCAGCACCGGGATGTTCAGCGCGCCGAGGATGTCCTGGATGAGGCTGACCTGGCCCTTGAACTCGTCGGGGCTGGCGCTGCGGTTGGCCTTGTACTCGGTGAAGGTCTCGCTGCGGAAGGTCTTGCGGGAGACGTCGAAGGCGACCGCGAGGTGAGTGGGCTGCTCGTCGCGCAACAGGTTGATCAGCATCGAGGTGAAGCCGTACACCGCGTTGGTGTGCTGCCCGGTGCCGGTTTGGAAGTTCTCCTTCGGCAGGGCGTAGAAGGCGCGGTAGGCCATCGAGTGGCCATCGATCAACAGCAGGCGTCGGTCCTCGGAATGCGTCACGGCCGCGAGTTTAGGCTGAAGCTCTGACAGCCAGTACCGCAGGCGACGGGGAGGACCAGCAGTGCCCGCTACCGACAACGGTGAAGCCGTGACCAGCGGTGACGCCGACCTGGAGGCGCTGCTGAGCGCCACCGACGAACAGCTCAGCTCCCGGATGGGCATCGAGATCGTCGAATACAGCCCCGATCGGGTGGTCGCGACGATGCCGGTGGCCGGCAACCGCCAGCCCTACGGCCTGCTGCACGGCGGCGCGAACGCGGTGCTCGCCGAGCAGGCCGGTTCGATCGCGGCAGCGCTGAGCGCCGGCGAAGGCCGCATCGCCGTCGGCCTGGAGCTGACCTGCACCCACCACCGCGCGGCCACGGAGGGCCAGGTGACCGCGGTGGCCAGCCCGCTGCACCGGGGCCGCTCGACGGCGACCTACGACATCGAGATCACCGACGAGAAGGGCCGCCGCACCTGCTCGGCGCGACTCACCTGCATCCTGCGCGACCAGCCGCCGAAGTGATCAGAACGCGAAAGAGGCGGGGCACCCGTGGGGCACCCCGCCTCTCGTCGTCGATCAACCGCCACGCAGAACGGCTGTGGAAAACCGCCTAGGACAGGTTTTCGAGAACCGCCTGCGCGACCGCCTTCATCGTGGTGCGGCGATCCATCGCGGTTCGCTGCAGCCAGCGGAAGGACTCGGGCTCGGAGAGGTTGTGCTTGCTCATCAGCAGGCCCTTGGCCCGCTCGATGGTCTTGCGCGCCTCGAGGCGTTCGGTGAGGTCGTTGACCTCGGCTTCCAGGGCCTGCACCTCGGTGAACCGGGACACCGCCAGCTCGATGGCCGGCACCAGGTCGCGCTTGGCGAAGGGCTTGACCAGGTAGGCCATGGCCCCGGCGTCGCGCGCCCGCTCCACCAGATCGCGCTGGCTGAAGGCGGTCAGGATGACCACCGGCGCGATCCGTTCCCCAGCGATGTTGGAAGCGGCCTCGATGCCGTCCATCTTCGGCATCTTGATGTCCAGGATCACCAGATCGGGTCGAAGTTCCTCAGCGAGCCGAACGGCTTCCTGTCCGTCACCAGCCTCGCCGACGACCTGGTAGCCCTCCTCGCGGAGCATCTCCACGAGGTCAAGCCTGATCAACGCCTCGTCCTCGGCCACGAGTACGCGACGTTCGACGGGCTTGGCCTCGCGTGTGTCCTCGGCAGCCGGCGTCGTCACCGGGATCCTCCAGTAGAACTCGGGGTCCGCCAATGCGGTTTGCATCGGAAACCGCAGCTTACCGGTAGTGACTTCACGCCGAGGTTAATAGGCGGCGTGACCATTGCGACATCGTGGGCGCTCACGCTTTCGAAGGTTTCCTCCGCACGAACACCAGGTAGATCACCAGGATCGCGGCGACGCTGACCAGGCTCAGCACGAGCTGCGACCGGATGTCCGGCACGAAGATCATGGCGGCGATCACGGTGCCGATCAGCCCGAGCGTGACCCAGGTCAGGTAGGGGAAGAACCACATCTTCAACTTCAGCGACTCGGGCGCCTCGCGCTCCAGGCGACGCCGCATCTTCAGCTGCGAGAACGCGATCATGGCGTAGATGAACAGAGCCACGGCACCCGCGCTGTTGATGATGAAGTAGAAGATCGTGTCCGGAGCGACGTAACTCGCCGCAACAGCGACGTAACCGACCAGTGTGGACAGCAGGATCGCCTTCCACGGCACACCCCGACCGTTGAGATCGCGCACCCACCCGGGAGCGAACGACCGCTGCTGCAACGCGAACAGCATGCGGGAAGCCGTGTAGAGACCGGAGTTGAGCACCGAGACCACCGCGGTGAACACCACGACGTCGACGACCACCTCGGCCGCGGGAAGCCCGAACCGGGTGAACGCCGCCGCGTACGGGCTGCCTTCGGTGGGGACCTGGTCCCACGGCGTGATCATCACCAGCAGCGTCACCGACCCCACGTAGAACAGCAGCACCCGCCACACCACGGCCTTGGTCGCCTTGGCCACTGAGCGCTCGGGCTCGTCGGACTCGGCGGAGACGATGGTGACGATCTCGGTCCCGAAGTAGGAGAAGATCACGATCACCACGCCGTGCAGCACGGAGAAGCCGCCGTTGGCGAAGAACCCGTCCTTGCCGATGTTGCCGACCGACATCTCGGCCCCGGGCCAGAGCCCGAGGACGAACACGGTCCCGCACAGCAGGAAGATCACGATGGTGATGACCTTGATGGAGGCCAGCCAGAACTCGGTCTCGCCGAACGAGCGCACCGACACCAGGTTCGTCCCGGTCAGCACCATCATCAGAACCAGCGAGATGACCCATTGGGGCACCATCGGGATCAGCGGGTTGATCAGCTCGGCCCCGGCGACGGCCTCGAAGGCCACCACGCCGACCCAGTAGTACCAGTACAACCAGCCGAGCGTGAATCCCGCCCACTCCCCCAGCGACGTCCGCGCGTACTCCATGAAGGAGCCCAACGTGGGCGCCGCGGTGGCCATCTCACCGAGCATCCGCATGACGAGCACGACGATCAGCCCGCCGATCGCGTAGGAGACCACGGCCGCCGGCCCGACGGTCGAGATCACCGCGCCGCTGCCGATGAACAGGCTCGCCCCGATGATCCCGCCGAGCGCGATCATCTGCAGGTGCCGGTTCTTCAGACTCCGCCGCAGCCCGGCGGGCGTCGGCTCCACCTGCGTTCTCCCATCGACCAACACGGCCTCCGCGCGTTCGACCCACCACACACTGCACGACCCCGCGAACCTAAACCGCCGTGATCACAACCACCAGACCCCCGCGGAAAGGATCACCAGAACCCCGCAGCAACACCGTGACCAGGGATAACCCACCGGACACCCTCCCGGAAGACCCTGATCGGCCGTCACGTATGCTGACGACAAGACCAGCCCCCGTAGCCCAACGGCAGAGGCAGCGGACTCAAAATCCGTCCAGTGTGCGTTCGAATCGCACCGGGGGCACCAGCCTTCACCAGGCAAAACAACCGAATATGTGGATCATGGAAATGGTCCTGGGTGCGGCCTTGGGTGCGAGTACACTCAAGGCCATGAGTCGTTCACACCCCGATGAACGTCAACGCGGCCGCATCGAGGAGCGCAGCAAGACGCTCCGGGTGGTCGTCTTCGCGGGCAACGACCCGGTGACGGGTCGCCGCACCTACCTCCGCGAGACGATCAACGGCACGGACAAGGCCGCCTACAAGCGCGCCGAGAAGGCGCTCACCAAGCTGCTGGCACAGGTCGACAACCAGCGCTCCACCCCCTCAACCGTGAGCCTGTCCTTCGCCCTGGACGAGTGGATGCGCACCAGCGAGATCGAGGACAGCACCCGGCACACCTACAGCGGCTACATCGACCGCTCGATCAAGCCGGCGCTCGGCGAGACTGCGGTGAACAAGATTTCCGCGAGGATGCTCGAGGGCTTCTACACCGAGCTTCGACGCTGCCGCGCCCGCTGCGACGGCAAGCCCTACATCGAGAAGCACAAGAAGCCGGGCGAGCACGACTGCGTCGCCGAGGAATGCCGTCCGCACGCGTGCAAACCGATGGCCGCCTCAACGGTCCGCCAGATCCACGCGATCATCAGCGGCACCCTCGACGCCGCCGAACGCTGGGACTGGATCAGCTCCAACCCAGCCCGCGTCGCACGGAAACCGCGCCAGAAGCGCCCGGAACCGGACCCGCCCACTCCCGCCGAGGCAGCGCGACTGTCCGAGGAAGCATTCCGGATGGACGAGGACTGGGGCACGCTCGTCTGGCTCGCCATGACCACCGGCATGCGCCGCGGAGAACTCGTCGGTCTGCGCTTCTCGCGCGTCGACCTCGACGAGGAAGTCATCGACCTCCGCCGCAACTGGGTCCGCGGCAAGGAGAAGGACACCAAAACCCACCAGAACCGCCGAATCGCCCTCGACTCGGAAACCGTCACCTTGCTCCGCGAACACCGCGACCGCGTCGCCGACCGAGTCCGGGATCTAGGCGGCAAGTTCAACGACGACCTCTACGTCTTCGCCGGCACCCAACACCCCGACCACACCCAGCCCTACTCCCCCAACGCCATAACCCAGCGCTACAAGGACATGGCCGACAGGCTGGGCATCAAAACCCACCTCCACGCCCTACGCCACTACTCCGCCACCGAGCTCCTCACCGCAGGCATCGACCTCCCCACAGTCTCCGGCCGTCTCGGACATGGCGGCGGAGGCGCCACCACCCTCCGCGTCTACGCAGCCTGGGTCGCAGCTTCCGACCGCAAGGCCGCCGAGATCCTCGGGAGCCGAATGCCGAAACGTGGATGAACTTGGGACAGCACTGAGCACTGGTAAAGAACGACGCTTGGTGCGGATCCTCCGCCGCAACCGTTCCAACCACCCGTCCGCAAAAGGGGCAGTCGCCTCACCTACGACCCCGTACCAAGCTAAGCCAGGGCCGAGGGACCTATCCGCCGGTGTAGAAATCGGGCATCAGATAGTCCGGGCCGTAGTAGCGGAGACGAATATCGGTATCAGCACGGTGCCGCCGAGCGCGCAGGACACCCTGCCGATCATGTTCGAGGTGAACGGACCCCTCCCCGAGCAGTTCGAAACCGGTAGACCAGATTTTGATCTTGCCTGGTTCCTCGTCAGTCACGCGCAGCCATGTACCTGGATCCGGGATCGTTCCATACCACCTTACATCAGGTACATCCCTGCTCTGGCGCCTCCACCGACGCGAATGGCGTGTCCGTGAACGGTTGACGAAGGCGTCCCATGCAGACCGTGTTTCGGGTGTGGGCCAGTCTTCGTTGAGGGATTGTTCGGGCCCGAGATTATCGATCCACTGGCGCATTCCCGCGGGCGAGTCGAACCTGGCGTTGGTGGTCGTGACCGCCGAGATGGCCGCCATTCGATGATCGAAACCGGAGCGAATAAGTATCGCGGCTGACCGGTTGAACGTTCCCGTCTCAATGGCTGCCACCGCCGATCCTGATAATATGTCAGCGTCGGCATTACCTTGTGCAGCCTCGTAGACTCTGGCCGCCTCCATCCCCCAAACAAGTCGGTAGGTACTGTCATCCTCGATGAACTGCGCTACGTCAATGGGGTCACCGGAGATCTCGCTGAGATCCGATCCATTTACCCAGCGCCGCAACACGTCGCGCCAGCGTTGGAGCTTCGTCTTTGGCTGGAACGTAGGCATCCCAAAAACGACGTCAGCGACAGCCACAATAAGGTCGGCGGCCGTCTCGTATGCCTCTTCCAGGATGGCGATCTCGGCCTGTCCTACCAGATCGGTGATTTGGCTGGACTTTCGGGAAAGTTCGGAGCCAGCGTCTGCACCCAGTCCAGCCAGGAACCAACCTCGGCGCTGGGCAGGTGTGCCAGTCCTCCACAAATGTCTGGTTCGGCTGTACACGATTGCCCGTATGGAGGCTGCCCTGTCGTCGTCGAAGCGGGCGAGTTGACGTTCCCACAATGAATCGCGCAGCGCATCAGCGACGATCTGCGTCGCGGCATCAGCATCTACGTCCTGATCATCGTCCCCGACGATGCTCAAGATTCCGATGTCAAGCAGCTCGAGATTCGATTGCCAGCTCTCGGCCGCGGCTGTCTGTCGGCCGGCGCTCTCTTTAGCCACGATGGGTAAGGCCCAGTCGGGACCACCGGACAGATAATTCAGTAACGGCTCGACTGAAGCTCGTCCCTGCGCCTCTTGCATCCTACGCAGGAGAGCGACACCAATATCGATCAATCCCGACCGCAGCGCCTTACCCCTGCCGCCCTTCGTTAGTTTCGTCCAGTCCCGAGTCCTCGATTGAACCTTATCGAAAATTGGATATAGGACAAGGCCTTCGGTATCAACGAAAGCCCGGCCCGCGCGCCCGATCACGTTGGCGAACTCAGAACCCTTGAGGAGGTCCTTCCCGCGCCGCACACTGTGGAAGAGCACCGCCGAAGCAGACAAATTCAAGCCTTGAGCGAGTGTCGGTGAAGCGATGGTGATCTTCAAGATCCCTCGTTGCAGGAGCCGCTCGATCTCGCGCCGGAAGGGGCCAGGCAGCGCTCCGTGGTGGATCGCCACGCCGAGCTCAAGACACCGCAGGATGGGATGGCCAGCGCCGAACCACTCAGCACCCACAGCCAGTGCCTCCCTCAGGTCCATACCTGGTGGCAGCACCGATGTCACCAGGCCTTGCGAGTGAAGCCGGACGATTTCGCGGGCGTAAGGCTCGACGGAGTTCCGCTGCGGGCAAAAGATCAGGACAGTCTCGCCCTCTTCGACCAACCGCCACCCGGTGGCGATGACGTGTTCACGCTGATCTTTCGGGAATGTCTTTCTGCGCCGACCGCTGGGCCTCTCCGATTCGAAGTACCGGGGGATGAACGGCCGCTCCGCTCCCAAAGTTATGGACAACCGTGCATGATCTCCACGCCACTCAACGATGCCGAATCGCTGCTCGGTCGGCCGCCAGGACTCGCGATGCAGGGCGTCCGCCTCGTCGCCAGTGATCCACGCGACGAAGTCGTCCAACTCCGACCCCGAGGGGAAAATCGCTGAGAGGCTTAGAATTCGGCGTTCTGACGCATCCGAGCGGCGCAGCAGTCGTTGAATCTGGGCTTCGTACCGAACTTCCCGCTCGGACGCTCCGATCATGTGTCCTTCGTCCAATACGATCAGGCCAACGTCGTCAAGCACAGACGGATCAGCTCGAAGGGCGAAGTCCAGCTTTTCCGGCGTCGCGACGACGATCTCGCTGGAATGCAAGCCATCCTCGTCAACGTCGCTCGTTCCCATGCTTCCGTACAGCGACGAGACTCGTATACCCAGCGGCGAAAACGTCCGGGCGAGAACATGCTCGGTCTGCGCAGACAGAGCTCGCAGCGGGGTAACGTAAACCGTCCGACGCTCTTGCGCGAGACAAGCCAAAATCGCCAATTCGGCGATGCGGGTCTTGCCAGCGCTGGTCGGCAGCGCGATGACGAGATCACGTACGTCACGAAAGATTCGGTCGACGACGTGCAGCTGGGAAGGCCACAGATCGATCTCCGACCGCTCCCGCGCCAGCAACGACGCAACGAAGTTGCGTCGGAGCTCGTTCCACCGCTCAATGTCGTTGTCAACTCCGGACGGTGGTTCGCGCGGGATATTGGTTTCGAGGCTGGTGTCGAACAGCCCACCCATCAGGTACCGGGTAAGCCGGTAAACCCACCAGGGACCTGGGGCGCTCACATCAAGGGCTGCTTGCTCACCTTCGCGAAGTTCCTCAATCGCTCGCTCAAGGAGGATCCCGCTGCCGATCTCGATCGCGAACAGGCCAGCTGAGACGGCGGAAAGGTAGTTCTCACTGAGAAGAAGGACCACGGGGCCAAACTCGTCAGGCCGCGTGTCGTTGCGCATACGGCCCTCCTCCGCGGAGGTGAGGGCATCCAACAGCGTCCCGTCGGAAACCTCTGCCGACGCTCGCAGCGCTGCGGTCCGCCGTTCGATAGAGCTCAAATCGCGCATGAGCAGGTCTGCCAACGTTTGTTCCATCGGAGTCAGCCGCTCCGATTGGCGACTCGTCCGGATTAGCGAGAACGCGCGCGCGGCATACCCACCGAGATGGCTGGCCGCGCCGGCGACAAGCCTATGAAGAACCAGATCCATCCCGGCCGCCGCGTTTCGGATAGCAGCTTCCAACGCGTAGGAACTCTGGATGAGTCCTTCTCGCGCGAGGTTGATCTGGTCAACCGAGCCATCTTCCGCGATCTCCAACAGCTCGAGGCTGGTGGACAGCAACGCGTACCCATAGTTGAGCAAGTCCGCATCGAGAAAAGGACTGAAGCCGGGTGCGTCCGGCGGCAAGATCCCGTCACGGCGAACCATCGACTGAGCTTGCCCACGAGCCAGTAGGCGTCCGCGGAATTCGTTATCGAGGGCGGCAGTCAGAATCTGCGCCAGTTCCTGCGCTTCACGAGCCACCGAAAGTCACTTTCTCATAGGCATTCTTGACGAACTCCTGGTGCCCCTGAATTCGCAACGTGATCGTCAACTGAGACACAGACCCACGATAAGACTCCAGATCAGCCTTAACGTGCTCGCTCGGGTCACTGCTCGTCAATAGGAACATCAGATGCTCAACACAATCAGGCCGCACTCCCTCAATGAGTTGCAACCTAAACACAGCTTCTCCCACCTCGATATCGTCCGTGGACAGGAGCCGTGTGGCAAACTGGGCGAGAGACTGCGGCGACGGCAACTCATCGTTTCGCGCCAGGCCTTCGCGAGCCTCCACGACAGTACGCTTATCAAGCCGCTTGCGGCTTTTGGCTTCCGCCTTGACGATTCGCAATTTCCCATCGGAGTCGTACTTAGCCCCGAGCGCATCATCGCCCCTCATCGCCCACTCTTGATGGTCACGCTCCATGAGTCGACTTGGTCCCACCACGCATCCCTGTTCCTCGCGAAGATACGCCGTCGCGAAGATCTCACCCATGTCACCAGAACGGGCGCTTGACTCAGTGGGGAGCGTGTTACGAAGGTGCTCTGCGACCGCATCCTTCCCCAGTCGTTCCGCGATACGCGCCAACGTGTCGGACTTCGCATACATGGTCGGCAGAGCCGCTCCCAGGACTGCAACTCCCCTTGTTGCGTCATCCGACGTAAGGACGCCGGCGAGGTGCCCACCCACACGTACGGGCTCCTCAACAGTGCACCAGCTACGAAAGTCAACCATGGCCTGCCGCTCACGCGCCCTTTCCCGCCCACGTGGGTCCTGGACAAAACGCGGGCCCTACGGGGTTGATCAGGTGCCCACTGCGAAAATACCTGATTCTCAACCGTTCGGCGGAGACTCTTGCGATCACGGGAGCGGCAACGGGACCAAGCTCCGAGGAGTTCCAGCATGGCCCATTGCAGTATGCCCTGGTAGAGGCGTTGGCGTAGAAAGCCAGAATTCGTGATCAAATCCGCCCCGTCGTCCTAGGTCATGCCGCCCGGGTACGTCGCTACGCCCCGACGCTGCTTGGAAGTCCGCGGCAGTATTGCTTCTCCTACAGCAGGCCACCATCGAACGTCCGACCTGCCCCTTCCCCAGTCAGGACCCGTGCAAGCTCGAGCCAGTGGCCGACTTTCCTGAACGAACGTCAGACTGAACGGCCTTGCGTGTGATAGCTCTTTAGGATGAGCTTGGAGGAGCTTCAGACGCGGCTGCGCGAGTTCGCCGATGCGAGGGACTGGGGGCAGTTCCACACCCCGAAGAACCTGGCGATGGCGCTAGCAGGTGAAGCTGGCGAGTTGCTGGAGATCTTCCAGTGGCTCACGCCGGAGCAGTCCACGGATGTCATGGACGAACCAGAGCGCGCTGAGCATGTTCGCCAGGAACTCGCCGACATCCTCGCCTATCTTGTCCGACTGGCCGACGTGCTAGACGTCGACCTGCTAGCTGCCTTGTCCTCGAAGATCTCCCTTAACGAGACGCGCTATCCCGTTGACCGCGCACGCGGAACCGCAGCCAAGTACGACAAGCTCGATTGACGAACAGATCGAAGCCGAAACATCCCGGGAACTGGTTGATTAATGGCCACGAAGAAAACGTGGAAACCACTGGAAGCGTACTGGCCAGTAAAGGAATTTCTTCGAGACCACGCCCGCTTAGTGCCAGAAATTGAAAAGTCTTACAAAGATGCACACCCCAAGGGTGAAGAACCGTCTCCTTCCGACGTCACGTCGTGGCGAGAGAGCGTCTACTGGCTAGCTTCGCTTTTAGACCGACTCGGCCTGGACCAAGTCTGGATGTTCGTGGAGTACCGTGTCGACCCGAACATGAACCCAATCGACGTGGTTCTCGCTGGCCGCCACCCGGAGGGCGGCTTGAGTTTCGGCGCGATCGAGCTGAAGCAATGGAGCAATTTTGCGCGCCCAAACCCTAGTGTGATTGACGGCCTGTGCGCTTCCTGCCGCAAAGCGAATTCTGGGACACTCTGCAACGAATGCGCAGTTGGCAAAGTTTTCATGAAATCGTACGGGAAAAACGGGCAGAACACGAAGCACCCAGCAGTGCAGGTAAACGCGAACGTTGCTGCACTCAAGAAGCATCACAGCATGTTCGACGATCGTTACGTCAATCTTGTAGGCGCATCGTACCTTCACAACCTCAAGAACCCGGATCTTCAGTGGATCAGGAACGTCTCACCTCACCCTGAATTTCCGACGTTCACAGCTCGCGCCCCTCGCGAACTCGAAGAGTTCTTAGGCAAGAACTTCAGCGCTGAGTCGGGATCCGAGGCAGCTCAGGCTCTACTCGAGCGTCGTCGATCCACGTCGACCATCACGCCAGAAATCGGGTTGATAGTCAACGGGCATACTCAGTTCAGTCTCATAGGAAAACAACTCACAGCAGTGAAGTCGGTGATGGATTCGGTGCACAGCTCCTCGCGGGTAGGGCCGAAGAAAGTATTCGTTGTCAGCGGCCGTGCCGGTAGCGGGAAATCGCTTGTGGCACTGACCCTTCTCAGCCAAGCGCTGGCTGCCAACAAGAATGCTTCCTACGCCTCCGGCGGCATTGCGTCACGCGAGACCTTCAGGCGGGGCTCAAAGGGGCATGGCAAGGCGTTTGCCACCCTGAACAACATCGCCAATAGCAAATCAGTCGATGAACTGGACCTTCTGCTGTGCGACGAAGCGCATCGACTGACCGAGCGCCCCATGAGCGGTTCCTACTCAATGCGCCCTGGTGAATCGTCGGTCGAAGTAGTCGTAACAAGGGCCAAGGTACCGGTGTTTTTTATCGATGGAGACCAACGCCTGTTCGCAGAAGAGGTCTGGTCGCCCGAGGCACTGACCAAGGAGATCCAAAATCTGGGCGCCGAGGTCGTGCCGATCAATCTGGACCGGGTACTACGCGCGGTCGGGAGTTCGACTTACGACACTTGGCTACAACAATTCCTGTCCGGAAACCCACTGGCTTGGCGGCCTGACGACGACTTCGACCCGGAGCCCTTTCAGCTTTACTACTCCGACCACCCCGCAGCGATGGAGCGTTTCCTGCACTATAAGAACGACGCTGGGGAAACGGCTCGAATGAGCGCCGGACTGTGCTGGAAATGGGAAGACCAAAGCGGCACCGAGCCTGAAGTCAACCCTGAACCAGGTTGGGCCCGCCCGTGGAACGCGGGGGACCAACATGACACGCCGGGGGTGCCGAGGCGGAGATTTTGGGCCACTGAACCCGGTGGATTCGGCCAGATCGGCTGTGTGCACACGGCTCAGGGACTTGAGTACGAGTGGGGCGGCGTGATCATGGGGCCGGATCTCACGTGGACGAACGATGGTTGGAGGGTCCACCGCAGCAACGTGCTGAGCAAAGCCAGCAGGATTGATTCGGATGACGATCTTCTACGTGTTGTCCGGAACGCCTATGGCGTTCTCATGACTCGCTCGATCCGCGGCACTGTTTTGTACTCCGTCGACCCGGCAACCAGGCGCCTCTTTGCTGACCTTGGCATCCAGAAGGTGTGAAGCAACCTCGTCGCTATCTGAGGCCGCGTCAAGAGTTCGACTGGGATGGCCGACCCTTCATCGGGCGGCTGCCCACTCAACAATCGGTCCGCGACGAGCGTGGGGGAACGAGACCCGGTCAAGCACGTACGCTCTTTGCCGTGAGCACTGAGCGCGGAGCTTGGAAGACGTACGGGGAGCGGCTGGTCTACGACAACCGGTGGGTTCGGTTGGGGTTGGCCGACGTGGAGGCGCCGAACGGTGAGCGATGGGAGTACCACGTCGTTCACCTGGCGCGGATCGCGATCGCTCTGATCGTGGACGACGAGGACCGGGCGCTGATGCTGTGGCGCTACCGGTTCCCGACCCAGCAGTGGGGTTACGAGCTGCTTGGTGGCTTGGTCGACGACGGTGACGATTCGGCTGGAACCGCCGCTCGCGAAGCCGCTGAGGAGAGCGGTTGGGAGCCGGTCGGCGAGGGTCAGCACTTGGTGACCTTCGAGCCTCTGCCTGGACAGGTCACCGCCCCGGTGGACGTCTACTTGTGGCGTGGAGCGAAGCACATCGGCGATCCGACCGACACCGAGGAAGTCGGCCAGGTCGAGTGGGTCCCGCTATCTCGGGTTACCGAGCTGGCGCAGCGGCAGGAGCTGCTCGGTTCGGGAACCCTGGTGGCGCTGCTGTACTTCCTCGCTTCACGCAACACCCTCGGTGGAACCGGGCAAGATCAGCCCGCCGAGCCGGCGTAGGTGTCGGTCTGACTTGATCTGAGCTGCCAGACGTCGCGCTTGCCTGGAGTGGTCAAGCGCGGCGTCGCGGTCTCCAGCGGCGGCAAACGCCAGCGCCAGGTCGACGAGCAAACCGGTGCGCGCCCGCACGAAGCGCTTCAACGAGCTGGTCGATCGCCTCGGGTTCACCGAGCTTGCTCAGGGCGTTACCGCGCCAGCGGTCGAGGTGCGAGCCGCCTAGGAACAGGAACGGCAGCGCGGCGTCGACTGGCTCGGAAGGCAACAACGCGTCTGCCACGTCGAACGCCCGCAACGCACCGTCGCGGTCGCCAACCGCGGCCAGTCCCTCCCCGTGAGCCGCGGACAGCCACGCTCGCAGCAGCGGCGGTGCCGTCCCCTCCGCGACCTCGCAGGCATACGCGAGCTGTTCGACGGCCGAGGCGGTCTCCCCGACGTCGATCAAGACGAACGCCTGCTCCGCCGCGGCGTGTGCCAGCAGGGCCGGAGCCATGGCCTCTCGGGCCGCTGATTTTGCGCGTTCGTAGTGCTCCCACGCCTGCCCGAGGGCGTTCCGGTCCAGTGCTTCCCAGCCCGCCAATGTGGACGCCTCGGTGAGCGCACCGGCGAGCTTTTCCCGTTGTCTGCCAATGGTGTTGTAGCTGAGCAGGTCTTCGACCTGCTTGATGGTGCTGCGGAGCTGGTCGAGCAGTGTGATCCCGCCGAAGCGGCGGTCGACGTGTCTCGCATCGTTGATCTGCCGCAGGAAGACCTCGACCGTGTCCGCGTCCACGGTCTTCGCCATCGCCAGCCTCGACCGCAGCTCCGCGGCGTCGCTGTCCTCGGCCTCCGGAGGAAAGCCGAGTTCTTCGTTGGTGCGGCCGTAGATGTCGCGGAACAGCTGCTGATAGGTCTCGCTGACGGCTTCGTGCCCGTTCTCCCAGCGGGAGAGCTTCGTCTTCAGGCTCGCCGCCGTCATCACCGGGACGCCGAGGGCGTCGGCGCGTTTGAGAAGCATGCGAATGACAGCCTCGGCCGAGTAACCGAGCTGCTTGCGGACGGCCTGAAGTCGCTTCTCCTCCATCACCGCCCCCACCTTGAATAACGGTCCTGACCTGCGAAGTTAATTGCGGTTAATGGATTCGCGGTTAACCCGCGCCATCTGCAAAAACGTCCGCGGATGCCGTTTCTTGGTGGCATGCGCAGCACGAACGCAACCACCAGCCCGTCACTGCGGCGGGCCGTCGAGGACCAGAGCCGGCTACCCCGCTCGCTCGCCGTCACTGCCGGTCCCAGCGCGCAGTCGGGCGTTCATCTCGTCGAGTTGGCGGGTGATCTGGCCGAGCTGACGCTCGATCGCCGAGAGCCTGGACGGCACGTCGTCCTCTTTGAACACCGGCTCGCCGGCCAGGGGCGGCTCACGCCCTTGCAGTACTGCCAACAGATGTTCCGGGTGCCAGCCGAGCGCGAGCGACAGCGCTTCCAAAGTTCGCGCGCTGCGACGTCGCTGCACCGTGTTGCGCTGCAACTCGCGCACCGTCGCCTGCGACACGTGCGAGCGCCGCGACAGCTCCCGCTGACGCATGCCCAGCTCGCTCGTGCGCTGATTGATCGCGCGCGCGACCGCAGCCCAGTCTTCCGTCACGTATTCCTCCGCGCTCCGCCTCAGCGCCGAGATTAGCGCGCAATAGCGGATCCGAAAGACAGACCCGGCTCGCGAATCGCCGGGGTTCGACCAATCTGCGCATTGAGCGCTGAAATTGGCGTTCAAATGCGCCGAAACAACCTCTTACCTCTTCAATCGAAGGGCATACCGCCATGGAAACAAGCGCTGAAAACGCGCGGCCGACCTTCTACACGGTCCGTGAAGCCGCGCAGATCATGCGATGCAATCCCTCGACCCTCTACCGAGCCATCCGCGAAGGTGCGTTCCCCGCAGTTCGGGTCCGCACCCGCTACGTCGTCCCCGCCGCAGCGGTGGACAAGCTCGCCAACGAGGCCAGTACCTCGGGTGGTTGCGTTGACGTCGCCCAGATGGCTGCTGAGCACCGCACCGCTCAGGAGATCGCTCGGCTGACGGGTGGTGCGCGATGAACCACCTCGACATCGAACGACTCCAGCGAATCGCCGCACAGCTGGATCGCTTGCGGCACGTCCCCACCGACGTACTCGCCGAGGTCGTCGTGCGCGACGGCAGGTGCATGCAGATCACAACAGGCGGGGAACCGCCGGAATCTGCCAGTGCGAACCCGGATCGGCAGCTCGCGGCCGATCTGTGCTCGGGCTGCACCGTCCAGGACGCATGCCTGGAGCTCGAATTCCGTTTGCACGGCGGACGAACGCTCGGCGTGTGGGGAGCAATGTCCGATCAGGACCGATGGGCGCTCTACCCGATCTGGTTGGCGCATCGACAGCACGGACCAACTAGCAACGAGGAGGTGACTGGCGATGATGGTGCAACTGACACTCGTTGAAGTGCTGATCGGCCTGGGTATCGTCGTCGCCTTGTTCGCCGTGTGGCGCGCGAGTGCGCGCGCTGCGCACCGGGCTTCCGAGGCGACGCGGGCTGGAGCCCGGCTGATGTCGCTCACAGGGCGGGTGCTGCTGACGGCGGCGACCATCGTCGGGGTTCAGTGGATCGTAATAGTCAATCCCGGCAACACGGTGTTGCTGCTCTCGGTGCTCGCGGTGCCGGCGCTGCTCGCGTCGTACGCGCTCACCCGGGCTCTGACTGTGACCACGCTCGAGACTCCGCAGCGAAGGAGTCGGCGGCGATGATCGGGCAGGTTCCACCTACGGCGAAGGGTGGGCGGCAGCTGCCGCCCACCCGGGCCGAGGCCGAGCACGTCGAACAGGTTCGCAAGCAGGTCGACCGCTTGTGCTGGACGGGCATCCTGCTCGGCCTGGCCTTCACGATGACCAACGTCCAGCAGTTCGCCGCCGCTGACTCGCCACCGTGGTCGCTGGTGTGGTTGGCGGCGTGGCTGCTCGACCCGATGGTGTCGCTGGTCCTCTTGGCGATCCTGCGTGCCGAGCAGGTAACCGCGAGGTACGGCATCCGCACCGGTGGCTGGGTGCGTGCTGCGAAGTGGTTCACGCTCGCGGCCACGTACGTCATGAACACGTGGGCCGCGTACGCGGCCGGCGAGGCCGACTCAGTGGTTCTGCACTCCGTGCCTCCACTGGTCGTGTTCGTCGCCGCCGAGGCCGTGACCGATCTGCGGGACAAACTCAGCCAAGCCGTCCGTACAGCGTTCACGAACGCAGCGGCCGCCTCGCCCGACAGCGCTAGCGAAAACCACGAGCGGTCGGTTCGCCCAGCGAGCGTCAAGCGACGGACGTCGTTCGAGGAGTACTTGGAGCGGGCGCGCAGCGCGTGGAGTCCGGACGTGACGGTGTCGCCCTCGTGGATTCGGGAGGTAACTGGCTGCTCCCGTGGACTCTCGTCGCGGCTGGCCGCCGCACTCGCATCTGAAGTGAACGAGGGAGGTGATCCGCGATGAACGAGCGGGGCGAGCCGCTCCCGGTGCCACGGCCATCGAGCGAAGTCGAATCCGCGATCTTCGACGCCGAGCTCGTGGACAATCCGCCGTCGATCCCGAAGCTGACGCGATGGCAGCGGTTCATGAACTGGTGGCAGCGTTCACCACGCGTGCCTACCGCACTGAAGTCACAGAAGGCCACCAAGCAGGCCCTCCTGGATCTCCTCCTGTTCGTCGTACGCCTCCCGTGGCGGTTCGTCAGCGCCGTCGGCCGCGGGACCGTCGCCGCAGTGCGTGCTTGGCGTCGGTGGGTCCGGGTTCACGACTACCGGGACGCCGCGGAGCAATCCGAGAAGCTCGCGGACAAGTTCATCGAGATCCGAGAGCTAGCCCTGTTCCGGTGGAAGGTGACCGGAACTGCCGCGTTGGCTTCCGCCGCCGTCGTGGTGGTCGCGTATGTCCTGTACGGCGCACCAGCTCTGTGGGCTGCGGGTGGCCTGGCGGCCGCGACGTTAGCGATCTTCGGACGCCGCAAGGAGGGATCGCCGGGCCGGAAGCCCGTGCTGTCCGGCCCCCGCAGTCTGACTTGGACGATGGATCCGCAAGTCCTGGTCGAAGCGTTCCGCGATGCCAAGCTGATCGGCAAGGACGAGTCCCTGCGCCTGGTCGAAAGGGCTGCACACGACGGCTCAGGCTGGGCGGTCACGGTCGATCTGCCGGCGACGCGCAAGGCAGCAGACGTCATCAAGCACAGAGAGGCGCTCGCATCAGCGCTTGCGGTCGACGAGCTGCAGCTAATCATCGAACGAGTTCGAGGCCGCGGCGGGCACGCCGGTCGCGTCTTCCTGTGGGTCGCCGACGCCGACCCGTACGCAGGGCCTCCGATGCGCTTCCCGCTACTCGACGTCGAGCAGTGGGACGCGTGGCGCGCGATCCCGTTCGGGCGCGACGCTCGCAACCGCCGCGTCGACCTGCAGCTCGTGTGGACATCATTGCTGGTCGGCGCGATTCCCCGGCAAGGCAAAACCTTCTCGACACGACTACCCGCTGCAGGGTTGATCCTCGACCCGCACGCAAGGCTGTACGTCTTCGACGGCAAGGGAGGTAAGGACTGGGAAGCCGCGGAGGCCGTCGCGCACCGGTTCGTCTGCGGTGACGAGATCGAGCACGTCGAGGCCGTTCGCGATCATCTCGTGGAGCTGGTGGCGGAAGTCCAATCCCGCTACGCGCGGATGTCCAGGCTTGATGACGACACCTGCCCGGAATCGAAAATCACCCCTGCTATCTCCCGGGACACCGACCTCGACATGCCGATCACGGCCGTGATCATCGACGAGGTGCAGGTGTACCTGGAGAACCCCGCCCGCGAAGACGTCGGCGGCAAGAAGAGCACCATCGGCGCCTACATCGCTGACCTGCTCACGTACCTCACGAGAAAAGGTCCGGCCGTGGGCATCGTGGTCATCCTCGCCACCCAGCGCCCCGACTCGAACACGATCCCGTCCCGGCTGCGCGCGGTGCTCGGCTCGCGATTCGCCTTGCGGGTCATGGACTGGCGTGATTCCAACATCGTGCTCGGCGAGCAGATGAACACCCGGGGTTTTGATGCCTCGACGTTGCTCCCCAGCCACAAAGGAGTCGGAATCTTGCGACCGGACAGCGAAACCGGCGCGGACACCATCGCCACGTTGGTCCGCACGTTCTTCATGCCGAACCCGGAATGGCGAACCATCTGCGGCCGCGGAAGAGCTCTGCGCGAGGTTGCCGGAACGTTGACCGGCCATGCCGCTGGTGATGACCTGCAACGGGCAGTGGACCCAGCGGCAGTGGCCAAGGCGCTCGGCAGCGGCCCCGCGGTTCTGGACGCCCCCTCAGCACTGCCAGAGCCCCTGTCGTCGGTCGTCGACTACCTGGGAGACGACATCGACCAGCGCGATTTCGTACCGACGGCCGAGCTCATCGACGCACTCGACACCGAACCGACCTTGTTCGGCCGGCATATGGGCGAGCTCGGCTGCCAGCCAAGACGCGCCCGCGTCGCTTCCGAAGACGGCACCGTGCGCCAGGTCCGCGGCTACTACACCGCGGACCTCCGGGAAGCAGTGGACGAGGCCCGCACGGCCCAGAAGAAGGAGGGCGAATAGGCGTCCCATGACAGCCGCGAACCCGTCCCAAACCTGACACCCACGTCCGCACCCGTCCCATGCGACAGGACGCGACCAAGTAGCCGTTGACCAGGCAAGACGCTCAGCGGGACGGCTGGGACGGGTGTCCGCGCACCCGTCCCAGCCGTCCCAAACCCGGCCTCATGTCGACTTCACGAGCCTCACGACGGCAACCTGTCCCACGAGCTCCTTCAGTGTTCGCACTTGGCGGATTCGACCTCGCCGTCCTCGTCCGGAAGAGCTGGTAAGTCACCTTGGCTTCGCAGGAGCTTCGCGACGCCCTCCAGCACGCCAGCCACCTGGCCAAGGTCAATTTCATCCATGCGTCCGGCAGCGACCTCGTACGCAACGTCGTCGAGCAGCCATTGGATCTTCCGCAGTAGGACCGCCAGAGCAGCGACATCGCTGGTCACTGACTCACTCCCGTCTCGACCAACACATGGGCTTCGCGGTTGCACTCCGCGCAGGTGGGCCACAGCCATGCGAGCTCGGTTCCCCGAGCGACGGTCACGGAACGCCGGCACAGCGCAGTGATGGTCTCCCCCACCGCATATGCGCCAGCGAGGCGGATGTCCGCTGTGGCATGGCGACCGCCGTCCGCAGGCACCCAGCGAAACGGATGCATCCTGACACCTCCACGTTCCCCAGCTCTAACACCGTGCGCAGGGACCGGAGCCCGAGGGGTCGGTCACGTCCGGCCCCGGTCCCTGCCTTCGAGCCCGGCGACGCGCGAAGGCGCGGAGAGCACGCCGCCAGGCTGAGGTGGGACCGCGAGTAGCTATCCCGATCACACTGAAATAAGCTTGTCAACTGAACGATATAAGCGCCATGTCAGGAACACGACACAAGGACGACTTGAGGACCACCCGCGCGCGGACGGGAGGGAAGACCGTGCGACCACCTCGCACATTGCTTGAGCAGAAGATCCGAGAGCGACGCCAGACGCTAGAAGAGTTCGCTGAATCAGCAGAGCGGTTCGCCCGCGATCACGGTGAAGCGGGCACGATCGGTGTGCGCCACCTGCAGCGTCTCGTCTCCGGTCGAGGACCCAACGGGCGGCCACTCGGCCCCGTTCGGCCGGCCACCGCCCGGCTCCTCGAGAAGATGCTCGACGCGAAAATCGAGGAACTGCTTTCGCCGGTGACGAGCCCGGCTGCGACCGACGAACCAGCAAACGAGCTACGCCAGATGCTGCACACCTCACGGCAGGTCGACGACCAGGTGCTCAACCTCCTGCGTGAGCAGCTCGCAACGATCCGTCGCCTCGATCGTCAGCTCGGCGCAGTCATGGCCCACGAGGAGGCTTGCCTGAAAGCCGCGCAGGTCAGCGCGCTCCTCACCCACAGCCTTCCCGGCACCGTCCGCGAACAACTCGCCGCCCTGCTATCCGAGCTGCACACCCTCGCGGGCTGGCAAGCCCTCGACCTCGGCAAGACCAACATCTCGTGGCAGCACTACGAACAAGCCAAGCGAGCCGCCCGCGAGTCCAGACTCGAGTCCTACGAAGTCCACACAACAGCTGAGCAGGCATTCGTGCTGCTCGACATCGGCGAAACCAAAGCCGCGACAGAACTCCTCGAAGCAGCGCGCAACCGAAGCAAAGCCGGATCACCACCGGTGTTGAACTCGTGGCTCGCAGCCGCTCACGGGGAAGCACTCGCCGCCGACGACCAACCCGCCAACAGCCTCCGAGCCTTCGACACCGCTTCCAAGCTGCTGCCAGCCGACACCATCAACCTCGACGGCCCCTACGTAGTGCTCGACTCCGTACACCTGGGGCGCTGGCGAGGCCACGCCCTCGCCCGATTCGGAGCCCCTGAGGCAATCGAGACACTGACGTCAGCACTGGACGAGCTCGACCCGACCTTCGTCCGAGCCGAAACCTCATTGCGGATCGACCTGGCAAGAGCCTTGGCTTCGACCGACAACCCCGAAGCGGCCAAGCCTCAATTCGACAGGGCTTCGTCCCTAGCCGAAAACATCGGTTCCGTTCGCCAGCAACGCCGCATCGCGGCATTGGTATGCGCATGACCGGCTAACCCGGCGCTGCCGACGTCCAAACGACTCGATTGGAGGTAACGCCCGAACGAGCCTTCGCGGCAGCACTCCAACCCGCAACCTGTGCTTTGGCCCGGCGAAGCATTCTCATGATCATCGCTCCTACACCGGCGCGCTGGGGCAATCTCACTGGACTCCAACGCCACAACACCCACCTCGACGACGAAATTAGCTACGCGACGACCCAACTGGGCCTGTCGAAGTCGGTGGCGCGTTGGGTGTTGTGATCGCTCTCGACGGGCAGATCCTCGTTATCCCATTGGCTGGCCGACTGTCCGTCCGCATTGGGCGCAGACCTGTGCTGATGATCGGTACCGTGGACATCGCCGCAGCGATCTTCTCGAGCTTCATGTTGATCAATACCGCTCAGCGCTCACTCACCCCTCGCCCCACCATCGCACTCCCTAGGTTCTGTCCTGTAAGTCATCGGAGCCAAAGGACGATGGCGGCGATGGTGAGTTCGGCCTGGTAGTAGGCGGCGCGTTTGGCGTAGCGGGTGGCCAGGTCGCGGAATTGTTTGAGTCGGTTGAAGCAGCGTTCGACGACGTTGCAACGTTTGTAGACCTCGGCGTGGAAGGCTGGTGGTCGTCCGCCGCGGGCGCCTTTGGCGGCGCGGCGGGCGATCTGGTCATCACGTTCGGGGCTGATGAACCGGATCCGTCGTACGCGCATGGCCTGCCGGGTCGAGGGATATGAGTAGGCCTTGTCCGCGATCACCACCGAGACGGCATTCAGCAGCGGTAACAGGTGAGGGTTGTCGCCCGCTTGGCCGCCGGTGAGCAAGACTCGCATTGGCAGGCCCGCCCGTCGACCGCGAGGTGAATTTTGGTGCTCAATCCGCCGCGGGATCGTCCGAGTCCTTCTCCCTCGACCGCGAGTTCCTCGATCGTGGCGGCACAGCCCCTTTTTTCCGGGCGCCAGCAGCGTGCTGGTGCGCCCGGACAACCGAGGAGTCAACGCTGACAATCCATTCGACCTCGCCGACGGAATCGTCCTTGACGATCACCTCATCCAAGATCCGCTGCCAGGTGCCATCAGCGGTCCACAGCCGCAACCGCTCGTGCGCGGTCTTCCACGGCCCGTACCGTTCCGGCAGATCACGCCACGGAGCACCCGTACGCAGCTTCCACAAGATCGCGTTGATCACCTGCCGGTGATCTCGCCATCGCCGCCCTCGCCCTGACACCAGCGGCAACAGCGGCTCAATCCGCGCCCACGCACGATCCGTCAACTCACCACGACCTACTCGGGCTCAAGATCAAAGCAGACCCCGCAGCTAGATCAATTTCAGGGACAGAACCTAGACGAATTGCTCGTCCGGGCTCCACCGCGCCGAGATTCACCGCGCAGCCCGCGTCTACTGCGAAGCCGATCGCAGCATCTTCAGCTGGTGCCTGGGCATCACCCAGCACGAGCACGGTGTAGACACCGTCCGCGAGATCATCAACCTGCTCCTGCTGCGCGGGAACCTGGGACGAGAAGGAGCCGGTCCGTCCCCGGTGCGCGGGCACAGCAACGTGCAGGGCAATCGAACCTGCGGCATCGACCACCGGCCCACCGCCGCGTTCCTCGACCGCCTCGCCGACGCATGCGGGATCGAACCGCCCTGCGCTCACGGCTTGGACACCGTCGGCACCATCGAGGCCATGCACCGGGGTGATGTGAAGGTGTTCGTCGGCATGGGCGGCAACTTCGCCCTCACCGCTCCCGCCACGCCATACACGTTCACCGCACTCCGCAAGTGCGAACTGACCGTGCAGGTCAGCACCAAGTTGAACCGGAGTCATCTCGTGCACGGCCGGCAGGCGTTGATCCTGCCCTGCCTGGGACGCACCGAGAAGGACCAGCAGCGCAGCGGGCTGCAAGCCACGTCGGTCGAAGACTCGATGAGCATGGTCCACCTCTCGGTCGGCATGAAGCGCCCGGCGTCCCCGGGCCTGCTCTCCGAACCCGCCATCATCGCCGGCATGGCCCGCGCCGCGCTTCCCGACAGCGCCACCCCGTGGGAGTCCTACGTGGACGCCTACGACCGGAGCCGGAACAAGATGGCCACAGCACTCGACGGGTTCGAGGACTTCAACCGCCGCGTCCGGCAACCGCTGGGCTTCCGCCTCCGCCAGCCGGCCCGCAAACTCATCTTCCACACCCACGCAACGCGCCGAATTCTCCGCAGCAGCCCTGCCCGACGTCGTCCCCGCGAGCGGCACGCTCACGCTAGGAACGATGCGCTCCCACGACCAGTGGAACACCACCATCTACTCCGACAACGACCGCTACCGCGGCATCAAGAATCTGCGCACGCTGATCTTCCTGGATTCCGACGACATGCGGGAGCGCGGCATCAACGAGTTCGACGACGTCGACATCACCAGCACTGCCCGCGACGGCAGCACTCGCCATCTTCAGCGCTACACGGCGATTCCCTACGACATCCCGCGAGGCTGCGCCGCGGGATACACGCCGGAGATGAACGTGCTGTGCGCCCTCGGTGATCACAGCTCCCAGAGCGACCAGCCTTTGATGAAGCACGTCACCATCACCGTGGAACCATCAGCAGCCCACCGCTAAGCGGCGCGCTGCGGATCACAAGACCGTGCTTGTTGCGAAGCTCGGCCACCCTGTCTGCGCTCGGACAGGGCGAGCGCCTTCTTGTCCAGGTGATGCTTCGCAGCCAGCAGTGCGACGAAGATCAGCCCCATGCCGATGTGGAGCCCTCCCGCCAGCTCACCTCGCGGCGCTGCGATCACGTGGAACGCGATCAGCCCAGACGCGACCACGACGGCCGCGCAAGCCCAGAGGAGCGGCCGGTTACGCATAATGCACATCCACCTTCCGTCGTGCACAGACGATCACGAGCGAGCACACGGCCTACAGCCGCGTGTAAACGTCGATATCGCGTTCGAAGTCGCTGATCGCCGAAGCCGACAGCGTCGGGCGCGCCTCGGCGATCGTTTGCAAGTAGTCCTCCGTGGTGGCGAGTTCCCCGCTCGTCTCGAACACGTCACGTTCAAAAGCCGCTTGCGCACCCTGACGTGCCGCGAATTCGATGTCGGCCGGGGTGAAGAACTCACTCCGCTCGACCAGAAGGTCCACGTCGACGTTGTCGCGTGCAGGTCCGAGGTAGCGCGACCACACCGCGCGACGCGCGGGCCGATCCGGCGGACCGACCGGAATGATGTAGTCGAAACGTCCCGGGCGCAGGAACGCCGGGTCCAACGAGTGCACCGAATTGGTGGCGCAGACCAGCAGCCGGTGATCGTGCTCGCGGAAACCGGGGATCAACTTCAGCAGCTCGTTGGTCACACCGTGCGCCGGGCCCGCCGAGGGCGTCGAGCGAGTACCCGCGATCTCCTCAACCTCGTCGATGAACAGCACGACGTCATCGAGCTCTTCCAGCTGGGCGAAGACCTCGCGCAGTGACGCCGCCAGTCCGTCCGACGACGAGGCCGCCAGTCGCGAGGGGAAGAGTTCGACGAATGGCCAGTTCAGCCTGGAAGCGATCGCCTTGGCGAAGCTGGTCTTGCCGGTGCCCGGCGGTCCGAACAGCACGGTGGCCTTCGGCGGCAGCACGCCGTGTCGCTCCGCCTGCTCGCGGTGCGTGATCGGCAGCACGACCCGGCGTTCGATGATGTCCTTCTCCCGCTGCATGCCTGCGAGCTCATCCCACCGACCCGGCGGGATGAGGCTGCCGCCGAGGTGTTCGAGCATGTCGACGTCAGCCGGGTCGAGCTCGTCGACCTTCTCGAAGTAGGTCAGGTCGGTGCGCGGGCGATAGCCGGAGTTGACCATCGCCTTCTCCCCAGCCGCTCCCTCGGGAACCAGGCTCGCGATGCGATGCACCCCCTGATGACGCAGCTTCTTCTCGAGCTCGGTGAGCAACGCGCTGCCGATGCCACGGTTGCGCCAACGACTGTCCAGCGCGAACAGAGCCAGCCATGCCCGTTCGCCTTCCACCCTCGCCGCCGCCATCCCGACGACGTCGTCCTGGACCACCGCGACCATCGCCGGGTGACCGGACTGCGCCATCGACACGACCTCGGCGGCCGAGAAAACCGGTTCCGCACCTTCGCGACTCTGATCCCAGATGTGGATCGCCTGATCCAGGTCGTCGCCGTGGAAATCGCGCACCCGCCACACCGGCACGGCACACCCCCTCGAATCTCGCGCGGTGGAATCCGGACCGCCGCGTCCCCGGCCGTGACCGAAGTACAGCACCACACAATCCAGTGTGGCCAAGACGCGTTTCCGATGGGTCGATCGGCGCGTCCTATCAGGACGCAGGCGGTCAAGCAGAAACCTCCCGACGCAGACGCGCCACGCGGTCTCGCGCGAATCGACCGACGCAGCCCCTAGGCGTGCCCTCGAGAGTCACCCTCGGTGGGCATCGGCAGGGTGCGTTCCTCGTGATCGAGTTCTCGCTGGAGCAAGCGCAGGTCGCTGTCCGGCAAGCGCCCGGCATCACGCCACTTGAGGAGTTCGTCGTGCTGAGCGTCCAGCACACCGCGGCGCACCCGCAGCGCGGACTCGTAGTCGGCCGAACGCGGTGTGGCCGGATCCGCCTCGAGAAACGCCGCTTGGTCGAGGTGCCGTCGGCGGCGTGCGAGCAGGCTGTTGCGGATGCTAGCGGCTGTCTGCTCGGAGAGCTGCTCGTCGCGCACCAGTTCGTCACACCTGATCAAAGCGGCGTCAGACGCGGCGATGCGCGCGTAGTTGCGCAGCCGCGCTTGATCCACCAGATCGGCGCGTGTTCCCAGCATGCGCACGAGCGGTCCGAACGTCAGGCCTTGACCGACCAGCGTGACCAGCACGACGACGTACGCGGACAGCAGTAGAAGATCACGCGCGGGGAAAGCGGCACCGGAGTCGGTCGTCTCCGGGATCGCGAACGCCGCAGCCAGGGTGATCACGCCGCGGGTTCCTGCCCAGCTCAACGCGGCGATTTCCCGCCCGGACAACGCCTTTTCGGCAGTTCTGCGATCGTCGAGGCCACCGAGCCTGCTCCGCAATCGGCGCGGCACGTGCTGTGTGAGCACCAGCCAGGCAGGTCGTACCAGAAGCACCCCGCCCAGCGTGGCCGCGACGGTGGTGACCACGGTTGCCGGCGGGTACTGCTCGACGCCGCGCACCACCTCCGGCAGCTGCATGCCGATGAGCAGGAACACCACGCCCTCGAGCAGAAAGTTGACCAGCCGCCACACCGCGCTGATTTGGATCCGGCTCGCGCTGCTCTGCAACCGCGGGTTCTGATGTCCGATGATCAAACCCGCCACGACGACCGCGAGGATCCCCGACACCCGGCACAGCTCGGCCAGGACGTAAGCCACGAAGGGCGTTGCCAGTGAGACCGCGTTGACCAGGATGGCATCGGTCAGGAACGGCCTGGTCGATCGCACCAGCAACGCGACCGCAGTCCCGATGCCCAGGCCGCCGAGCACCGCGAGAAGGAACGTCCCGGCAGCCGACCCGGCGTCGAACTGCCCGCCGACCGCGACCACCAGTGCCAGCTGGTACACGGTCAGCGCCGTGGCGTCGTTGAGCAGGCCTTCGCCCTCGATCAGCGTCGACAGCCGACCGGACAGCTGAGCACGTCGCCCCACGGCGAGCGCGGCCACGGGGTCCGGCGGAGCTACGGCAGCTCCTAGCACCACCGCCGCAGCCAACGGGACCACCGGCTCCAGCCACGCCACCACACCGCCCACGGCGAACGCCGTGACGAGCACCAGCAGCACTGAGAGGCTGACGACTGCCCGGAGGCGGTTGCGCAGCGCCAGCAAGCTCGAATTGAGCGCCGCGTAGTACAGCAGCGGGGGCAGCACCAGGTCGAGCACGACCTCCGGATCCAACCGCACGGTCGGCCCGGGAAGCGCCGCGTACACCAGCCCGACCACCGCGAGCACGACCGCGTCGGGCAGTCGCGTCCACCTACCGGACTGGCCCACCAGCACCACGACAGCGAGCACGGCCAGCGCAAAGCCGACCTCACCAAGCATGGGCACACCTCCACCCGAGTGAATCCGCCCGCGAATCAGGACAGCGGACCATCATGCGCGGTTTTTTGGCCAGCCGGCGGCCGCCGCACCGATCACTCGTCGGGCGGAGGGGCGGTTCCGAGCGTGCCCGCGATCTCCGCGTTCTGGGCGGTGCTCCGCAACGCTCGAGCCAGCACCGGCCCCGGCTCGGCGGCGCTGGTGACCAGCGCGATCGACGACCGCAACGACGGCGCCTCCAAGCGCAGCACCCTGGCGCCCGCAGGTGGCCGCAGGGTCCGCAGCCACGTCTGCGGAATGATGCAGGCCCACCGGCCGGTTCCCACATGCGCGAGCAGCGAGACGAACGAGTCCGTTTCCAGTCTCGGCGTGAGCTTCAGGTCGTGCGCGGCCAATGCCGCGTCGATGAGTTGGCGCCCGCGCATTCCCTCGTTGAGCAGGCACATCGGCAGTTCGAGCGCATCCGACCAGCTCATGGTGTCCGCGTAGCCTGCCACCAGTTCGCCATTGGCGACGAGAACGTGCTGTTCCTCGTAGAGCGGGTGGACGAGGACGTCCGAGACGTCCTGGTCGTCGGGGTAAACGAGGCCGGCATCCAGCTCGAACCGGCGAATGCGATCGACGATCTCGCTCGATCGCAAGCTGGTTTCGAGATGGACGTTCACCAGCGGATGTTCGGCGCAGAATGGATCGGTCAGCAACGCGACCGTACCCGAGGCCGCCGGGATCACGCCCAGTCGGAGCCGGCCGGTGAGCCCGGTTTGCAGGGCCGCGACCTCCTGCTTGAGACTATCGTGCTCGGCAAGGATCCGCCGCGCCCACAACACCAGCCGCTCCCCCTCCGGGGTCAGCCCCTCGTAGTTGTGCCCGCGCCAGACCAGTGGCACTCCGAGTTCGTGCTCGAGTTTGCGAATGGCCTCGGACAACGCCGGCTGCGAGACGTAACAAGCGCTTGCCGCTCGCGCGAAGTGGCGCTCCCGCGCCAAGGCGACGAAGTACTCAAGCTGGCGGAATAGCATGACCCATTTGACCACACGGTTCTAGCCCGGTCGACTGAAGACCCGCAGGTGAGCGCCGATGTGGGTCCGATAAGCCATCCCTATCGGCCGTTCGACATCACCACTTGGACATCTGAGATCCAGCGACAGATAATTTCTGTAACCAATTGCGATGAAATTCGCGGCAAAGGGGCCGGAATTCACGCGGGATGCCGTCTCGGCATTTCCCAGAACCCAGAATTCGATGTGATCGCGGGCAGGATGGTGCGCTACAGCACCGACGCGATCGGGAGGTTCCCTTGCGCGCTGTTCGTCGACAGGAGCACCTGCGGTCGGTCCGCGGGCACGTCCGCCTCCTCATCAGGATGAGCCCGTCCGACAGGGATCACGTGCACGCATTCCGGGTCGCGCTGGGCCTGTTCTTCCCCGGAATCCTGGTGTTGCTCTCCGGCCGCTACGAGATGCTCGTCTACGCCGTGTTCGGCTCCTTTACCGGGATGTACGGGCGAGCCGAGCCCTACCGCCTCCGCTTGAGACATCAAACCCAAGCAGGCGCGATCCTCGTGGCCTCGGTGAGCATCGGCGTCGTGCTCTCCGAGCTTCAAGCCCCTCCATGGGCACTCGTCGCAGTCGCCGTCTGCTGCGCGACGCTGATCTCGTTGCTGACCGACATTTTGGACCTGCGTCCTGCGGGCCCCTTCTTCGGCATCTTCGCGCTCGGCACCACCGCCACCATCCCGGCAGGTCACGTCCCTTTCGACCTCGCTGTGGGCATCTGCCTGGGCACCGCGCTGTTCTGCCTGCTCGTGTCCCGCATCGGAACCGCCGGGAACGCCCTGGGCGAGCGCAGCACCCGCGATACCAACCGCCGGCGCCCGTGCGCGTTCGACCTGCTGATCCACGCGGCGCGCTACGCCTTCGCGATCTCGGCCGCCGGTACCTGCGGGCTGCTGCTCGGCACCGAGCACGCCAACTGGGCCATGGTGTCAGCTGCCGTGCCCTTGGCCGTCATCGACAAGGCGAATTTGCTCGACCCCGGCATCCACGACGTCGTCCACCGCGGAATCCACCGCGTTCTAGGAACGCTGACCGGCCTCGTCGCCACCGCACTGCTGCTGGCCCCCGATTTCGGCAGCACCGTGCTCGCTGTCCTCGTGATCGTGCTGCTGTTCCCGACCGAACTGTTCATGATGCGCCACTACGGGATCGCTCTCGGCTTCTTCACGCCGTTGATCATGTTGATGACCCAACTCGCCGACCCGTCCGACCCGCTGACGATGCTCACCGATCGCGGCATCGACACTCTGATCGGGGTCGCCGCCGGCATCGCGATGGCGGTACTCGTCAGACGGCCGAAGCTGAAGTCGAGCCCGGACCGGTCCCACCTCAGCACAGCGTTCCGCACCTGACGACGGTTCCAGCCAGGCCGTCACGCAGATTCGAACGTCAGCCGTTCGGCTCCGGAGTAGACGTTCATCGACTCACCACGCAGAAAACCGATCAGCGAGAGTCCACTGTCCTCGGCGAGTTCCACGGCCAACGACGACGGTGCGGACACGGCCGCCAAGGCGGGGATCCCGGCCATCACGGCTTTCTGAACCAGCTCGAACGAAGCTCGGCCGCTGACCATGAGAACGGTTTCACGTAGTGGGAGCAGGCCGGACCGCACGGCGCTTCCGATGACCTTGTCGACCGCGTTGTGCCGCCCGACGTCCTCGCGCAAGCAGATGAGTTCGCCACCGGAAGTGAACAGTCCGGCCGCGTGCAGTCCGCCCGTGCTGTCGAACACCCGCTGGGCCGACCGCAACACATCGGGCAAGGACGTGAGCGTGGCCGCGTCGATCTCCAGCGGGTCATCGGCGATCGGCCACGTCGTCGTCGTGCGAATCGCATCCAGGCTGGCCTTTCCGCACACCCCGCACGACGAGGTGGTGTAGAAGTTGCGTTGCAGTGATGCCTCGGGTTCCGGGGTTCCTGGCGCCAGCGCGACATCGACGACGTTGTAGGTGTTGACACCATCGGCCGTGGCACCCGCGCAGTATCGGATGGACATGACGTCCTCGGCCGCACGCACCGCGCCTTCGCTCACCAGGAACCCGGTCGCGAGGTCGAAATCGTGACCAGGAGTGCGCATGGTGACCGTGACCGGACGCCCTCCGATGCGGACCTCCATCGGTTCTTCGGCAGCGAGGGTGTCGGGCCGTTGCGACTGCCTGCCATCGCGGATGCGCAACACCGGACGTCTGACGGTCACTCTTCCCATCGTGCTCTCCTTCTACAGCGTCCCCGGCCCGGCCGGGCAGCGCTCGGGGTCAAACTCCGCTCCACGAACCGCGGGCAGGCGCCCGCCCCGCGTTCCGGGAGCGAGCGCTTGCCGGGTCTCGTCAACTCGCGCTAGCGGCGGGTTCCAGGCGCACAAGCACACCCTTCGAGGTGGGCGTGTTACTGGTGTCGGCCACGCTGTCCAACGGCACCAAGACGTTGGTCTCCGGATAGTAGGAGGCCGCGGACCCGCGCGCCGCCGGGTAGGCGATCACCCGGAAGCCCGGTGCCCGCCGTTCGACACCGTCGTGCCACACGCTCACCAGGTCCACCTCGGTCTGATCAGCGATGCCCAGTTCGTCCAGGTCCGCCGGGTTCACCAGCACGACCCGCCGTGCGTTGTGGATACCGCGGTACCGGTCGTTCAACGCGTACGGAATGGTGTTCCACTGGTCGTGCGAGCGCAGTGACTGCAGCACCAGATATCCCTTGCCCGGTTCCAGGCTCTCGAACTCGTTGCAGGTGAAGACCGCTTTCCCGGTCGCGGTGGGGTAGGTGCCGCTGTTCACCGGGTTCGGCAGCGCGAACCCACCGGGATCGGCCACCCGGGCGTTGAAGTCCTCGAAGTCGGGAACCACGCGCGAGATCCGGTCGCGGATCGTGTCGTAGTCGGCCTCGAACCCCTCCCACGGGATGTCGGGATCGTCCCCGAGCACGCGGCGGGCCAGCCGGGCGAGGATGGCGACCTCGCTGAGGAGCCGATCCGATGCCGGCTCGAGCCGTCCACGGGAGGCGTGGACCATGCTCATCGAGTCCTCGACAGTGACGAACTGCTCGCCGCCGGCCTGGATGTCCCGGTCGCTTCGCCCCAAGGTGGGCAGGATCAAGGCGGTCTCACCGCACACGGTGTGCGATCGGTTGAGCTTGGTGGAGATGTGGGCGGTCACCCGGCACTGCCGCATCGCCTTCTCGGTGACCTCGCTGTCCGGGGTGGCACGGACGAAGTTGCCCGCCACGCCGAGGAAGAACCGTGCGCGGCCGTCCAGCATGGCGCGAATCGAGTCGACCGAGTCCCAGCCGTGCTCGGTCGGCGGCGTGAATCCGAACTCGTGCTCGAGGGAGTCGAGGAACTCCTGCGGCATCTGCTCCCACACACCCATCGTGCGGTCCCCCTGCACGTTGCTGTGCCCGCGCACCGGGCACACCCCCGCCCCGGGTTTGCCGATGTTGCCGCGCAACATCAGGAAATTGATGACCTCGCGGATCGTGGCCACGCCGTGCTTGTGCTGGGTCAATCCCATCGCCCAGCACGCGATGACACTGCCGCTGGCGAGCACGCGATCGCGGACCTGCTCGATCTCCTGACGAGTCAGGCCTGTCGCCGAAAGCACGTCGTCCCACGACAGCTCGCGCGCCTGCCTGGCGAACTCCTCGAACCCCGTGGTGTGCGCACGGATGAACTCGTGGTCCAGAACAGTACCGGGAGCGGCATCCTCGGCCTCGAGCAACAGCACGTTCAAGGCCTTGAACAACGCCAAGTCGCCGCCGGGACGAATCTGCAGGAACTGGTCGGCGATTTCGGTCCCCCGCCCTAGGACACCACGCATCTTCTGCGGGTTCTTGAACCGCATCAGCCCGGCCTCCGGCAGCGGGTTCACCGCCACGACCTCGCCACCGTTGCGCTTCGTGTTCTCCAACGCCGAGAGCATCCGCGGGTGGTTGGTGCCCGGGTTCTGGCCGATCACGAAGATCAGGTCGGAGTGGTGCATGTCGTCCAGGCTGACGCTGCCCTTGCCGATGCCCAGCGTTTCCTGCATCGCGAACCCGCTGGACTCGTGGCACATGTTGCTGCAGTCGGGCAGATTGTTCGTGCCGAACGCCCGCGCGAACAGCTGCAGCAGGAAGGCCGCCTCGTTGTTGAGGCGCCCCGAGGTGTAGAACAGCGCCTCGTTGGGGGAGTCGAGCGCGCGCAACTCCCCGGCGATCAGATCGAGGGCCTCGTCCCAGTCGATGGGCTCGTAGAAGTCGGAATCCGGGCGCTTGACCATCGGCTCGGTGAGCCTTCCCTGCTGGTTGAGCCAGTAATCCGACTTCTCGTCGAGCTCGGAAACCGGGTGCTGCCGGAAGAACTCGGCGGTGACACGCCTGGTGGTCGCCTCGTCGTTGATGTGCTTGGCGCCGTTCTCGCAGTACTCGTTCATCGGCCGGTGCTTGGGATCCGGCCAGGCACATCCCGGGCAGTCGATCCCCTTGCCCTGGTTGAGGTTCAGCAGCGTCAGCGCGGTCCGTCGCGGCGAGGTCTGGCTGAGCGAGTACTGCATGGCGTGTGTGACGGCCGGCACACCTGTCGCCCACGTCTTCGGTGGGGTGACCTTCAGGTCGTCGTCGGGATCTTCCATCCTGCTCATGTTGTGACCAATCCCCTAATCGCCCGTCGGGCGCGAAAATCGCGTAGCGACGGACTTCAAAATCCAGTCGGCAACGAGCGAACGTCGAATCCGAAACAAAGTCAAAGAACAAGAAGATATCGTCCGATAAGCAGCTTTTACCATCACGAACCACGAAGCTCCGCGTTCGCCGAAAAACGTTGCCACTGACGGAGTTGCAGGCATTCTGCCGCGACCGCTCACGAGCATTCCAGCCCAGACGTGCCCAGCATCACGCACACCGGACAGACCTCAACCGCGCGCAAGTGCACCCCAACAGGAAACAACCGGAGCAATCATTCAGCCATCAATAGGCGCTGGTTATCAACCCTTCGAAAACACCACTTTGACCGGCCAAGAAAAAGCAACAAAGGTGGTCGTCGTCAAGATTTCGCGTTTCCCGCGACGTGTCGATGCAATCCCGGCACGTCCAGGTGCGCGGCCGAGGAGGAGTTGACGTGTACACGGCACTGGCCGAGGACACTCTCGCGCGGTGGCAATTCGGGCTCACGACCGTCTACCACTACATCTTCGTCCCGCTGACCATCGGTCTCGCGGCCATCACCGCCGGCCTGGAGACCGCATGGGTGCGCACGGACCGTGAGAAGTACTTCCACGCCACCAAGTTCTGGGGGAAGCTCTTCCTCATCAACATCGCTCTGGGTGTGGTCACCGGGATCGTGCAGGAGTTCCAGTTCGGGATGAACTGGTCGGCCTACTCCCGGTTCGTCGGCGACGTCTTCGGCGCACCGCTGGCGATGGAGGCACTGCTGGCCTTCTTCTTCGAATCGACCTTCATCGGGTTGTGGATCTTCGGTTGGGACCGGCTTCCGAGGAAGATCCACTGCGCGTGCCTCTGGATCGTGTCACTCGGCACCGTGCTGTCTTCCTACTTCATCCTGGCCGCGAACTCCTGGATGCAGCACCCGGTGGGCTACCGGATCGACCCGGCAACCGGCAAGGCCCAGCTCACCGATATCGGCGCCGTGCTCTTCCAGAAGACGACCGTGGTCGTGGTCGCGCACACGCTGACCGCCGCCATGCTCACCGCTGGCGCCTTCGTCGTCGGCATCTCCGCACTGCACCTGTGGCGCGACAGCCGACGCAAGAACCGAGGCGCGCCCGTGGACACCAATGCGGTGGCCGCCATGCGCAGCTCACTCCGGCTGGGTCTGGTGCTGGCCGCGATCGCCGGCCTCGGCACCGCTCTCTCCGGTGACAGCCTCGCGAAGGTGATGTTCGAGCAGCAGCCGATGAAGATGGCGTCCGCCGAAGCTCTCTGGGAGACCGAGCGATCGGCGCCCTTCTCGGTGTTCGCCTACGGCGACGTCGCCGAGGGGCGCAACGAAATCGATGTGCAGATCCCCGGAGTGCTGTCCTTCCTCGCGCACGGTGACTTCAGCACTCCGGTGCCCGGGATCAACGACATCGCCGCGGCCGAGGCCGCCGCGTTCGGCGGACAGCCCGCCGACTACCTGCCGCAGGTCGCGATCGCCTACTGGGGTTTCCGCGTCATGATCGGCACTGGAATGGTCTCCTTCTTGGTCGGTGTTGCAGGCCTGTGGCTGACCCGCAACAGGTTGTGGCTCTCGCCGCAGTTTCGGACACGCCATGACGCGGTCCCGCGGCTGATGGTCACGCGCAACCGCGAGTTGAGCACCACGGCCTCGGCGTGGGCCTGGCGGATCGCCCTGTTCACCTTGGCGTTGCCGCTGATCGCCAACGCCAGTGGTTGGATCTTCACCGAAATGGGACGCCAGCCCTGGGTCGTCTACGGCTTGATGCGCACCGCCGATGCCGTGTCCCCAGCTGTGTCGACTACCGAGCAACTCATCACGCTGCTGGGCTTCGCCGGGCTCTACCTGACCCTGGCGATCGTCGAAGTCCGCTTGCTGGCGAGGTACGCCAGCGCAGGACCCCCGACCTCCGAACGGCCACCCCGGGCCTCCACTGTGCCTTCACGCCCGTCCGAACACGCTGAGAAGCCGCTCTCGTTCGCGTACTGATCCGAGAGGAAGCAGGATCATGCAACTCCCCGACGTGTGGTTCGTCGTCATCGCTGTGCTGTGGACCGGGTACTTCTTCCTGGAGGGCTTCGACTTCGGCGTCGGCATCCTGACCAAGCTCATCGGCCGGGACAGCAAGGAACGCGGCGCGCTGATCAGCACGATCGGTCCGGTGTGGGACGGCAACGAAGTGTGGCTCATCACCGCGGCGGGCGCCACCTTCGCCGCGTTCCCCGACTGGTACGCCACCATGTTCAGCACCTTCTACCTGCCGACCTTCGTGATCCTGGTGGGCTTGATCTTGCGAGGCCTCGCCCTCGAGTATCGGGCGAAACGGGACGATCTCCGTTGGAAGCGCAACTGGGACGTCATCCTGTTCTGGTCTTCGCTGGTGGTTCCGTTCCTGTGGGGCCTGCTGCTGGCCAACCTCGTCCGGGGGCTTCCGATCGAAGCCGATGGCGTCTACGTCGGGGCCCTCGCTGACCTGTTCAATCCTTACGCGGTGCTCGGTGGGCTGCTCGCGGTGGTCCTGTTCACGTTCCACGGAGCGGTGTTCGCCGCGTTGAAGACCGACGGTGCGATCCGCGGACGTGCGCGCGACCTCGCGGTCAAGGCAGGCTTGATCACCTTTGCACTGGCGGCCTTCTTCCTGGTCTGGACGACCGTGGAATTCGGGGCGCCCGCGAGCATCCCGATCGCGATTCTCGGGCTGGCCGGTCTGATCGCAGCGCTAGAGGCCAACCGTCGTGCCCGAGAAGGCTGGGCTTTCGTCTTCTCCGGTGTGAGCGTGGTCGCGGTGACCGTGACGTTGTTCCTCGCTCTCTACCCGGACGTCGTGCCCTCCACGCTGACCGCGCAGTGGAGCCTGACCGTCGACAACGCCGCCTCCGGCGACTACAGCCTGCAGATCATGACCTGGATCGCGGGCTTCGCGACCCCTCTCGTGCTGCTCTACCAGGGTTGGACCTACTGGGTCTTCCGCCAGCGAATCGGCGCGCCCCCCACGCCCGCGCCAACACCGGCGGATCGTCTTCCCGGCCAAGCCACGACCACCGAAGCGGGCAAGGAGGGCCGTAACCATGTCAGCCGGTAGAACCAGGCCGAAACATCACGCGAGACCGCACGGTCACCTCACGACGTGGACGAAAGCACGAAAAATCGCGCGCGACACAGGAGTCGCGATGCCCGCCCGCACCCGGGAACTTCCTGAGGCGCTCGGTCACACGCTCGCCGAGCCGTTGACCGCGCTGACAGACCTTCCGGCGTTTGACACCTCCGCGATGGATGGCTGGGCCGTCGCCGGGCCAGGCCCCTGGACGATTCACGAATCCACCACGCTCGCCGGCCAGGAACCTGCGCCGCTGCCCGACGGGGCTGCCGTGGGCATCGCCACCGGTGCTCAACTTCCTGCCGGGGCGAGCGCAGTGCTGCGCTACGAGCACGGACACGTCGACGGTTCCACCGCGCTGCTGTGGGAACTCGGCACCGCGAGTTCCCCGACGCCCGGCCGCGACGTCCGTCCACGCGGCCAGGAGTGCAGTCGTGGCGAACCACTGCTGCCGGCGGGCAGCACGGTCACGCCCGGCGTGCTGGGACTCGCCGCGGCAGCCGGATACGACCACCTCGCGGTGCACCAGCGCCCCACCGTCGAGCTCCTGGTGCTCGGGGACGAACTGCTCGACACTGGCCTCCCCCACCAGGGCCGCGTCAGGGACGCGCTGAGCCCCATGCTCGAGCCTTGGCTGCGTTGCGCTACCGAGGTGATCACTCGCCGCCTGGTGTCCGATGACCGCGATTCGCTGCTCGACGCCGTTCGCCACTCCCCCGCGGACGTGGTGATCACGACCGGCAGCACGGCCGCGGGGCCAGTCGACCACTTGCACGCGGTGCTGGCCGAGATCAACGCACGCTTGCTGGTCGACTCCGTGGCGGTGCGACCGGGCCACCCCATGCTGCTGGCCGAGCTGCCGAACTCAGCCGACGGTCGCGCCCGTCGACTCGTCGGGCTTCCCGGCAACCCGTTGGCTGCCGTGGCCGGAATCGTCACCCTGGCCATGCCCCTCCTAGAGCGCCTCAGCGGGCGTCCCGCGATCGACTTCCACCAGGTGCGAGGCACCACCGAACTCCCGTGGCATTCGGACAACACCAGGCTGGTGCCGGTGCGGCTTCACAACAACACCGCACTCCCCTTGCCGTTCCACGGGCCAGCGATGTTGCGCGGCCTCGCCGCAGCCGACGGACTCGCGGTGGTGCCGCCAGGTGGTGTCCTCGCCAGCGCCACCGCCGAGTTCCTACCCATGCCGCGCCCGTGGTAGCCGCGGCCCATCGTGACGCACCTCCCCGCGTGGCCCAGACGTCACTGTCAACCGAACGAGGTGACGGACATGGGTGCTGGATCAGGCGACTCCACTTCCAGACCCGGCAACGCGCTGTCCCCGCTCGGGGCACTCCCGAAGCTGTCGGCTTCGGCACGACGTGCCCTGACGTTGATCGGCTTTCTCTCTGCCTGCAATGCCGTGGCACTGATCGTCCAAGCCTGGGCGATCGCCACAACCCTGGCTCCCGTTGTGACGGGAGGCTCCGTCCATCCCGAGCGACTTCTCGTCCTCGCGGGCTCCATCGCGGCGCGAGCCGCGTTGGCGTGGAGCATGGAGTTCGCGGCAGCTCGCGCGGCGACCGGAGCCAAGGAGGAACTGCGGGCTTTGCTCGTCGACGCGGCTCTGCGACGTGGACCGGAGTGGATCCAGCGACGTGGTCCGGCCCAGCTCACCGCACTGGCGACCAAAGGGCTCGATTCGCTCGACGCCTACTTCACCAAGTACCTACCGGCCTTGGTCAACGCGGCGATCGTGCCACCGTGCGTGGGGGCGTGGATCCTGTTCTCAGACTGGGTGTCGGCGATCGTCATTGCGCTCACCGTGCCCTTGATCCCGCTGTTCGCCTGGCTCGTCGGGCATTACACCGAGAAGCGCAGCGCCGCCGCCCTGGACGCGCTGCAGCGGTTGTCCGCACGAATGCTCGAATTGGTCCGCGCCCTGCCGGTTTTCACCGCGTTCGGCCGAGCGAGTGCCCAGGTCGCGATCGTGCGCGAGCTCAGCGACCAGCAGCGGCGCACCACCGCAGCGACACTGCGCGTGGCCTTCTTGTCAGCGCTGGTGCTGGAGCTGTTCTCCTCGCTGTCGGTCGCCATGGTCGCCGTCGGCATCGGATTGCGATTGGTCTCAGGCGAGCTCGACCTGGCGACTGGGCTGCTCGTCCTCGTGCTGGCGCCGGAATGCTACCTACCGCTGCGAGCAGCCGGCGCAGCTCATCACGCCAGCGAGGATGGCGTGGAAGCCGTCCGACGAGTCGACGGCATCGTGGGTACGACAAGTCCTGCGCACGGTCGGCGGGTGCCCGGCCTCGGTCCCCTGGCGGTGGAGGGTTTGTCGGTTGTCCGCCGCGAACGCCGCGCCCCCGAGGGGTTCAACTGCAGCGCGCGGGCCGGGGACATCGTCCGTCTTGAGAACTCCGGGGGGCTGGGACCGAGCGGCAGCGGGAAGTCGACCGTGTTCGCCGCCCTGCTCGGGTTCGTCGCCGCTGACGAAGGCCGGATCAGCTGCGGCGGAGTTGACATCGATCAGTGCGATCGAGCCGAATGGCGGCGCACTTTCGCCTGGATCCCGCAACGTCCGACCTTCACCGGCGGAACGGTCGCCGACGAGCTGGCGGTCGCCACGTCTGACCAGCCCGGTAACCTCGACCCTTCGTGCGCGCTCGGCCAGGTGGGCGCGGCGCACCTCGTGCACCGTCGGGTCGATTCGCTGTCCACCGGCGAGCGCCAGCGGGTCGCCGTGGCCAGGGCCTTGCTCCGGCTGCAGGGCCACGCGCGCATCCTGCTGGCCGATGAACCGACCGCGAGCCTCGACGCCGCGAACGCGCGCAAGGTCAACGACGCGCTCCGGGACGCCGCCGATCGCGGTGCTGCGGTGCTGCTGGCAAGCCACCGCCCGGACACGGCCGCGACCACGCCTGATACTGACGCGGTCACCGACATCCCGGCAGCGCCGGAGGCGCCCGCCGCACGAGCCCGGCTCCGCGACCTGGTCAGCTCGCGCATGCTGATCGGAGCGGGTATCGGCTCGTTGTCCCTGCTGTCCGGCATCGCACTGGCCGCGACCTCGGCCTGGCTCATCGCCCGGGCCTCGCAACAACCACCGATTCTCTCGCTGTCCGTCGCAGTCGTGGGTGTCCGCGCCTTCGCCTTGTCCCGCGCTGTGCTGCGCTACCTCGAACGACTCGCGACCCACGACGCCGCGCTGCGGGATGCCGGTCGTTTGCGCGTCAGGCTGTGGGAGGCGCTCGTGCGCCTCGGCCCGGTGCGCGCCGCCCGCTACCGCCGCAGCGACGGTCTGGCCCACCTGGTCGATGACGCCGACGTGGTGCGCGACCTCGTCCCCCGGGTCATCGTGCCCCCAGCCGTAGCCGTCGTGGCTGCGCTCGGCGCCATCGTCATCGAGTTCGCCGTGCTGCCGGCTGCTGGAGCGGTGCTCGGCGGTGCGTTGCTCATCGCCGCGATCGGCGGTCCGATCGCGGCTCTCGCGGCAGAACGCCGCGCGACAGCCGCCGCCGAGGAATCCCGACGGGATGTGGCCGCCCACGTGCTGGCGCTGCTCGACGGTTCCGCTGAACTGCTGGCGTTCGGCGCCGATGGTGCCCGGCGCACCGAACTCGCCGTTGCGGACGCGCAACTCGGGCGCCGCGCCCGCCGCGGCGCGTTCGGTGCTGGTGCGGCCAGTGGCCTGATCACCCTCGCTATCGGAATCGCGGTTCTCGGCGGCTGCTGGCTGGGCACGGACGCCGTCGCGCGGGGCGTGCTCGCACCGGAGCTCGCACCGCTGCTGGTCCTGGTCCCACTCGCGGCCACCGAGGCAGTCGGGCTCCTCCCCGCGGCAGCGCAGCACTTGCGCTCCCTGCGGAAAGCGCAGGCGCGCCTGGAAGCGGTGCTCGCGGCGCCCCCGACCAACGACCCCCGCACGAGGTCCGATGGTGCCGTCGAGCTCGACGACGTGGTCGTCCGCTGGCCTGGTGCGGGCCGACCGGCGTTGTGCGTGCCGCACCTGCGAGTGCCGGCCGGTGCGCACGTGGCCGTGGTAGGCCCCTCGGGTGGCGGCAAGTCGACGCTGGTGTCGGTGCTGCTGGGCTTCCTGCAACTCGAAAGCGGTCAGGTGAGGGCACCGCAACCGGTGACGTGGTGCCCGCAGGAACCGCAGCTCGTGGCGACGACGGTTCGGGAGAACCTGCTGCTGGCCGCACCGCGGGCCAGCGACGAACACATCGCGCAAGCGTTGCGCACTGCGGGATTGGACGAATGGCAGGACCGGCTGGACGCGTTCGTCGAACCCGGAGGGACCGCGCTGTCCGGTGGTGAGGCGCAGCGCCTCGCCTTGGCCCGCGCGCTGCTGGTCGAGGACGCCCAGCTGGTGCTGCTCGATGAACCCACGGCGCACCTCGACATCGCCAAGGCCGACGAGGTGCTCGCCGAGATCAGCCGCGCCTGGCGGGGCCGGACCATCGTGCACGTGACACATCGCTGGTCGGACACCGCGCACGCCAACATGGTGCTGCACATCCGGGACGGCGAAATCACGCTTGAGCACCCCACCGAGACCGGGTGGAAAAGCAGCCGACTTGTCGATTCGCGCACCGCAACGCACGTGGGAGGACCGAACGAAGGAGAGGACACGGCATGGCACGCCACGCTCGAACGCACCCAGCAGGACGTGGTCCGATGACGGCCGGAGTGGTGCTCGCCGGGGGATGCTCGAGCAGGATGGGCGCTGCCAAGGCATCACTGGAATGGCACGGTTCCACGTTCTTGCGCCACGTGACCGACGTGGTGGGCCGAGCCGTCGGTGGTCCCGTGATCGTCGTGCGGGCGCCGGGGCAAGCGCTGCCCGCGCTCGGATCGCAGGTGATCGTCTGCGACGACGCCGAACAGGGCCGCGGACCGCTGCAAGGTCTGGCCACCGGGCTGGCCGTCGCGGAACGCGAGGGAGCGTCCCTGGCCTTCGCCTGCGCCACCGACCTCCCCCTGCTGCACTCCGCCTTCGTCGACGCCGTGCTCCGCGGCTTCACCGCCGCCGCGGCGGGCGACGACTGGGCCACACCGGACGCGGCAATACCGCGCATTCGGGGATTCCGGCAGCCGCTGGCCGCCGGCTATCGCACCAGCCTCGCGCCCCACCTCCATGCGCTGCTGGAAGCCGGGCGCTCGCGCCTGTCGGACCTCCTCGACAGCGTCGACGTGCACCTGCTCGACGAGGCGACCCTGCTCGCCGACACGCGGCTGTTCGCCGCCGACCCCGACCTGGCGTCGGTGTTCAACGTCAACACCCCCGAGCAGTACCGGGCAGCGTGCGCGCAGCCGACACCCGAGGTGGTCGTCGAGAAGTCCATCCTGGTGGGGACCGAACTCGTCGCGAGCGAGCGGCGGTGCGTCCGCGCGAGCACGCTCGGCGCGGCGGCCGAGCAGTCAGGTGTGCAGCTCGACGGTCAGGTCGTCGTGGCGGTCAACGGATCGTGCTTTCCCGCCGAGGCGCAGTCGCCATTGCAGTCCGGTGACGTCGTGATGTTGCTGACCGCTTCGCGACCCGTTTCCGCGTAGGTTCGGCAAATCTCGACTCATCCGCCGGCGAACGGGGGCAGCACGTCGAGTTCAGCACCGTCGTGGACTTCGACGGAACGGTCCCGCACCGCCACACCGTTCAGCAGGAAGCTGCACGCCGTCACGACCGCGGCCAAACGATCGCCGTGCGCCGCGGTGACAGCGTCGATGGCATCGCCCGCGGTCGGGGCGAGATCAGTCGACCTCCCGACTCGCACCACTTCCTCGGCGACACCCGCAGCCGCGCGCGCAGCCGCGAAGTACCGGACCCTAACACCGACCTGCTCGTCCACCGCAGTCATCCGCTCAACCTCCGATCGCGCTCATGGGCCGCGCAGGCCGCGCGAAACCAGCACCGTCGACACCGTGACCCGCGGCCTTCGCCCACATGGTGTCCTGCCACAGCCGGATCAACTCCTCGTCCTCGGCACCCGCTCGCATCGGACCGCGCAAATCGGTTTCCTCCGTGGAGAACAAGCAGGAGCGCAATTGCCCATCAGCGGTGAGGCGAGTGCGATCGCAGGCGGCGCAGAACGGTCGGGTGACCGAGCCGATCACGCCCACGGTCCCCGGGCCGCCGTCGACGAGCCACCGCTCAGCCGGAGCAGAGCCGCGTTCGGCCGCGTGCGGTGTCAAGGTGAACTCGGTGCCCAGAAGATCGAGGATCTCGTCAGCGGTGATCATCGCAGCACGGTCCCAACCGTGCTGCGCATCCAGCGGCATCTGCTCGATGAACCGCAGGTGATAACCCCGTTCGAGGCAGAACCTCAGCAGGTCGCAGGCCTCGTGCTCGTTGCGACCCCGCATCAGCACGGCGTTGACCTTGACCGGCTCGAGCCCCGCGGCCCGCGCAGCTTCCAATCCTGCGATGACGTCGTGGAACCGGTCGCGACGAGTCAGCTCGCGAAAGGTGTTCTCGTCAAGGGAATCCAGGGACACGTTTACCCGGTCCAGACCGCTGCGGCGCAGATCATCAGCATACGAGCCCAGGTTGATACCGTTGGTCGTCAACGAGGTTCTCGGCCCACTGGGAAGCCGCGAAGTCCTCGCGATGATCTCGACGAGATCCTTGCGCAAGAGCGGTTCACCACCGGTGAACCGCACGTTTCGCACACCGAGGCGCTCCACCGCGATTCCGATCAATCGGAGGATCTCCTCGGTGTCGAGCAGCTCCGCCCGTTTGAGCCAGGCAAGCCCTTCAGCCGGCATGCAGTACGTGCAGCGCAGGTTGCACTTGTCGATCAACGACACCCGCAAGTCCGTCGCGATCCGGCCGAAGCTGTCCACGAGCTGGGACGTGTCCGGACGCATGTCCGACCCTGGATGCACACGATGCGGCATGCCGGGCATTCCCAAAGCCACCTCAGTCATGGCGCCGCTCCCACGCACAGGTGACGACCCGCGTCGCGCACACGTCCAAACGTGCGTCTACCGAGATGGCTCGCTCATGCAAAGGGGAACTGTGCTCGTCCATGCCCATCCTCGTCGATCACGCTGCACGTAGCGGTCAAATCCGCTGACGTCCCAACCGCATTCTCCAGTGAGCGAGCGCGTAACTCCAATTCGCGCTGTCAACCGATCGATAATCCATGCCGATGCCAAGCACGGGAGGACAACCCAATGCTCACCGAGATCCAGCGGTCAGCCCAACGAGCACCGGCGCCTCGCTGCTATCGCTGTGCTTCGCCGCAGCCAGGCTAGCCGTTGCTGAACGCGATCGCCGGACACCGGACGCGTTGTCGATGCAGCGGCGAAAACGCTGTCTATCGCACCATCATCGGTTTCTCTTTGACTCCCCCGCCCCGAGGGCTAAAGCTGTCGCGCGGTTGGTTTCAGCGTTCGCCAACATGCGGCGGGAAAGGGACGGCGCAAACCGGGGTGCAGAACAACCGCATGGCCACATCATGAGTGCGTTCGAAGGTCCCTGAGCTGTCCTGTCGGTCACTCCATGAAAGACGTGGAACACGACCAGAGCCTGATGTGGAATCGCCGCATCCGGAGGTCCGAGCACCCGTCTCCGTGAGCAACGGTTTTTTCCGAACCTGATCAGTACTGAGAGGACCACCATGCCGATTCCACTTCACGAGTCCTTGGAAGAGCAGGTCGTGGCGGCGCAAGCGAAAGCGTCCCAACTCCGCAGCCCTGGACGCTATCTGCTTCTCGCGTCGCTCGGCGGTGCCTTCATCGGCGTGGCCGTGGTCCTCCTGCTCATGGTGACCGGACCGCTCTACACCGAGCACTCCGCATGGACCAAGCTGATCCAGGGCCTGGTCTTCGGCGTGGCGCTGACACTGGTGCTCTTCGCAGGCTCCGAGCTGTGCACCAGCAACATGATGACCATGGTCCAAGGTTTGAGCCGCCGTCGGGTGTCGCTCTTCGGCGCGGCGACGGTCATCGTCGTCTCCTTCGTCGGAAACCTCGTCGGCTCCGCCGTCTTCGCCTGGCTCGTGCACTCCGCCGGTGTGCTGGACGTCGCGGCTGACAGCGGCAAGCCCGCACCCGGCGCAGCGATGCTGAGGAGCCTGCTGGGGGCGAAGCTGTCCGAAAGCCCCGAAGACCTCTTCTTCCGCGGGCTCCTCTGCAACTTCCTGGTCTGCCTCACCGTGTGGATGGCCGGCCGAACCCGTTCCGATGGTGCCAAGATCGCTCTGGTCTTCTGGGGCCTTCTGGCGTTCGTCGGTTCGGGATTCGAGCACGTCGTCGCCAACATGACCTGCTTCTCGCTTGGCCTGTTCGCACGCGTGCCCGGCGTGACGGCCGAGGCTTTCGCGAACAACCTCCTCTTCGTCGGCCTGGGCAACCTGGTGGGTGGCGGCCTGCTGGTCGGCGCAATCTACTCC
>NZ_SMLA01000032.1:0-72131 GCF_004349225.1 Saccharopolyspora karakumensis | reverse complement strand
GGGTGAGGTCGCGGGGTTCCGGGAGGCGGCGTTGCGGCTGCTCGACGAGCAGGCCGTGGCGGCGGACGCACCCGCGATGCAGCGGTACATGAAGTCGGAGATGCCGTTCTTCGGGGTGCGCAAGCCCGCGCGCGTGCGGATCGTCGATGCGCTGTGCGGGCGGTTCCGGTTCGCGAAGCAGGAGGACCTCGTCGATACCGCGCGAGAGCTCTGGCGGAAGGCCAGCTGCCGGGAGGAGCGGTACGTCGCGTTGTCGGTGACGGGACACCGGGCGCAGCGGGGTTTTCAGGATCCCGGCATGCTCGGGCTCTACGAGGAGTTCGTGGTCAGCGGAGCGTGGTGGGACTTCGTCGACGAGGCGGCGAGCCGCCGGATCGGGCCGCTGCTGCTGAGCCACCCGGACGTCGTGCGCCCGCTGCTGCTGCGCTGGTCCACCGACGAGGACCGCTGGCGCCGCCGCACGTCGATCATCGCCCAGCTGCGCGCCAAGGACCGCACCGACGTCGAGCTGCTGCGGCGGAGCATCGAGGCGAACCTCGACGATCGGGACTTCTTCCTCCGCAAGGCGATCGGCTGGGCGCTGCGGGAGCACGCCAAGACCGACCCCGGCTGGGTCCGCGAGTTCGTCGAGCACCACGAGCTGTCCCCGCTCTCCCGACGCGAAGCCCTGCGCACCATCGACCGCTGACCGATCGCGATCATCCGCACTCGCCGACACCGCGGAATCACCCTGAACGGCGACGTTTCCGGCTCGCGCGTTGACGCCGGGTAACTCCCGGGTCATCGAAGTTTCACAGCGCTTGCACAAGGTCACACGACGTGGACCCCCCTGTGGATTCGGTCGGTCCGGGAGGGCATCATCGAGTTCGATGACGATGATCCCGCCGCACCCGAACCTGGGGGCCCGCCACGGCCCGGCGCCGATCACGACGTCGTCCTGGGTCGGGCGGCAGGTGCTGTTACGTCGCGTCGCGGCTGCGGACAGACGCATCCTGGCCGGTTTCGACCAGGACCCCACTCGCGCTCCGTACGTGCAGACCGACGGCTACCGGCACTGGGCCGCGCACCGCGCGAACCACCCGGACTCGCCGGACGACTTCCAGCTCGCCATCGAAACCCGCCGGGACCAGGTGCTCGTCGGCTCGATGTGCACCAGCCAGGCCGACGAACCGGGCGTGTTCAGCTACGGCATCGGCATCGGCCCGATGCACCGTCGCCACGGCTACGCCGACGACGCGATCATCACCCTGCTGGCGGTCATGTTCGGCCGGCGAAAGTTCCGCAAGTGCCAGGTCGGCATCTACCAGGAGAACGTCGCCTCGCTCGCGCTGCACAGCAAGCTCGGCTTCCGAGAAGAGGGCCGCACCAGCGAACCGGACTCCCTCTCCGACGGGATGCTGCACCTGGTCATCATGGGCCTCACCGCCGAAGCCTTCACCACCCGGCACCTCCCCCGCAGCAACTGAGCGCGCAAAACGACGGCCCCGCTCGGGGTTTCCGGGCGGGGCCGTCGTTCGGGTGCTTCAGGCTCGGAGGGTGGCTCCGAGGCGGTCTGCTGCGGACTTGACCGCTGCGTCCCTGGCCTCGGTGGCCTCCTCCTGCTTGAGGGTGCGGTCGGGGGCTCGGAAGCGCAGGGCCAGGGCCAGCGACTTCTTGCCCTCGTCGAGCTGCTCGCCCGCGTAGACGTCGAAGAGGCGGACGTCCTCCAGCAGCTCGCCGCCGCCGGCGCGGACCGCCTCGACCACGTCGGAGGCCGCGGTCGACGAGTCGACGACCAGCGCCACGTCCATCAGCACCGGCGGGTAGGCCGAGATGTCCGGGGCCGCGCGACGCTCGACCAGCGGCAGCGCGTCGAGGTCGAGCTCCATCGCGCTGGTGCGCTTGGGCACGCCCAGGGTCTCGACGACCTTCGGGTGCAGCTCACCCGCGTGGCCCACGACCGTCTCGCCGACCAGCAGCTCGGCGCAGCGGCCCGGGTGCCACGGGGCGTGCTCGGCGTTGCGGACCGTCAGCTCGACGCCGGCGGCCGACGCCACCACGCGAGCCGCCTGGATCGCGTCCGCCCAGTCGGCGGCACGGCCCTTGCCCCACCAGCCGGCCTGCTCGCGCTGACCGGCCAGCACCGTCGCGACCCGCGTGGGCTGCGCGGGCAGCGCCGCCAGCAGTCCGGCGAGCTGCTCGTCGGTGGGACGGCCGTCGACACCGACCTCCGGCACCGCCGGCTGGTTCGCCGACGGCTGGCTGATCTGTCCGATGTGGAACAGCGCGATGTCGCGGTGACCTCGGGAGACGTTGCGCTGCAAGGTGTCCAGCAGACCCGTCAGCAGCGTCGTGGTCAGCTGCGACTTGTCGCTCTCCAGCGCGTTGAGCACGTTCACCGTGCGGCGGCGCTCGTCGTCCTCGGCGAGGCCGAAGGCGTCGAGCATCTCGTCGCCGGTGAACGGGAAGGGCAGCACCTCGACGTAGCCGGCACCGGCCAGGGCACGCGACACCGCGCGCTTGCGCCGCTGCGCCGCCGACAGGCCGCGACCGGGCGGCGCGGAGGGCAGCACCGACGGGATCGTGTGGTAGCCCTCCAGCCGCAGCACCTCCTCGACCAGGTCGAACGGCTGCGTCAGGTCCGGTCGCCAGGACGGCGGGGTCGCGGTGATCAGCCCGACGCCCTCGTCGGAGGTGCTCAGGTCGATCTTGCAGCCGATCTGGGTCAGCCGGCGCGCGGTCACGCCGCGCTCGTAGGCGACGCCGGCGACCTTGTCCGGCAGCGCCAGCGGCATCGTCACCGCAGCCGGGGCCTTCGGCTCGCCCACGTCGGTGCGACCGGGTGCGATCGTGCCGTCGCCGTAGCGGACCAGCAGCTGCGCGGCGAGCTCGGCGGCCACCGGCGCCACCGCCGGGTCCACCGTGCGCTCGAAGCGCTTGCCCGCCTCGCTCGGCAGCTTGTGGCGGCGGATGGTGCGGGCGATGTTCGCCGGGTCCCAGTTCGCCGCCTCGATCAGCACGTCGTGCGTGCCGTCACCGATCTCGGTGCTCTCCCCACCCATGACACCGGCCAGCGACACCACGCCCGAGTCGTCGGCGATCACGATGTCGTCGGTGTCGAGCTCGCGGACCTGACCGTCCAGAGTGGTCAGCTTCTCGCCGCTCTCGGCGTGGCGGACCACCAGGTCACCGGTCACCTTCGAGGTGTCGAAGGCGTGCAGCGGCTGACCCAGCTCCAGCATCACGTAGTTGGTGACGTCCACCGACAGCGAGATCGAGCGGATGCCCGCCAGCGCCAGGCGGCGGCGCATCCACCACGGGCTCGGCGCCGTCGGGTCCACGCCGGTGACCCGGCGCAGGACGAACCGCGAGCACGCCTGCGCGTCGCGCAGCTCCACGCCGCGCGAGGGCTTGTCGTCCTCCGGGACCGGGCGGGTGCCCGGGTCGCCGAACGGGACGTCCAGCGCGTTGGACAGCTCTCGGGCCAGCCCGCGCACCGAGAAGCAGTAGCCGCGGTCGGGCGTGATGGCCAGCTCGATGATCGAGTCGTCGAGGCCGACCAGCTGCACCGCGTCGTCACCGGGGTCGGCCGAACCGGGCGGCAGCACCAGGATGCCGTCGTGGTCCTCGCCGAGGCCCAGCTCCTTGGCGGAGCAGATCATGCCCTCGCTGAGCTTGCCGTAGGTCTTGCGGGAGCTGATCTCGAAGTCGCCGGGCAGCACCGTGCCGGGCAGCGCGACGACGACCAGGTCGCCCTCGGAGAAGTTGCGGGCACCGCAGATGATGTCTTGCAGCTTCTGCTCGCCGTCTTCGGAGGCGCCGATCTCGACCTTGCAGTACCGGATCGGCTTCTTGAACTCGGTGAGTTCTTCGATCTCGGCGACTCGGCCGGCCACGAGCGGGCCGCGCACCTGCGTCAGGTGCTCGACCTCCTCGACCTCCAACCCGATCCGGATGAACGCCTCTGCCAGCGTCTCCGCGGTCGTCTCCTCGGGCAGCTCAAGGTGCTCGGCCAGCCAGGAAACCGGAATCCGCACTTGGTCAGGCCCTTCTCTCGTTCAGGTAAGTGATGTCGGGGACGGTCGTGATGGGTGGCTAGATGCCGAACGGCTCGGTGAAGCGGACATCGCCCTCGACCATGTCGCGCATGTCCGGGATGCCGTTGCGGAACATCAGGGTTCGCTCGATCCCCATGCCGAAGGCGAAGCCGGTGTAGACCTCGGGGTCGACACCGCTGGCGCGCAGCACGTTGGGGTTGACCATGCCGCAGCCACCCCACTCGACCCATCCGGCGCCGCCCTTCTTCTCCGGGAACCAGATGTCCATCTCGGCCGACGGCTCGGTGAAGGGGAAGTACGACGGCCGCAACCGGGTCGTGGACTCCGGGCCGAACATGGAGCGCGCGAAGGCGTCCAAGGTGCCCTTGAGGTGCGCCATGGTCAGGCCCTTGTCCACAGCCAGGCCCTCGACCTGGTGGAACACCGGGGTGTGGGTGGCGTCGAGCTCGTCGGTGCGGAACGTGCGCCCGGGGCAGACCACGTACACCGGCAGCTCGCGGTTGAGCAGCGCCCGGACCTGCGACGGCGAGGTGTGCGTGCGCAGCACCAGGCCGGAGTCCTCAGGCGCGACGTAGAAGGTGTCCTGCATGGTCCGCGCCGGGTGGTCCTTGCCGAAGTTCAACGCGTCGAAGTTGAACCACTCGGCCTCCAGCTCGGGGCCTTCGGCGACCTCCCAGCCCATGGCCACGAAGGTGTCCTCGATCTGCTCGGCGAGCTGCGTGATCGGGTGCCGGGCGCCGGTGCCCACGCGGTCCCAGGGCAGCGTCACGTCGACGGACTCCTCGCGGAGCACGCGCTGGTCGCGCTCGGCCTGCAGCGCGGCGCGGCGCTCGTCGAAGGCGCCCTGGATGGCCTCGCGGGCCTGGTTGACGCGCTTGCCCGCCTCGGAACGCGCCTTGGGCGGCAGCGCTCCGATCTCGCGGCGCGCGGTCAGCAGCGGCGAGCGGTCACCGAGGTGAGCGGGCTTGACCGACGCCAGCTCGTCGAGATCGGCGGCGGCGACGAAGGCCTTCTTGGCCTCCTCGACCGCGGCGTCCAGCGTCTCCGGCGACAGCGCGGCGACCTCTTTCGGGTCGTACGAGTCGTTGGCTCCAGACATCGTTAGTGCGTGACTCCCGTTGATCCCACAGGCATCATCGCCCAGGTCCCTGTTCTGCCAGGTGGCTGGGCTCGCGAACCTGCTGAGGTTGCATACGACTCTTCGGTGCGAAGCCGCAAGCTGACATGGGCGATTCTATGCGACGGCGTCCACGGCGTTTCGCGGTGATCCGTCCCGCCCGAGCTCAGCGGTGCTGCGCACGCGCCGAGGAGTAGAGGCAGACGGCGGCGGCCGTGGCCAGGTTCAGGCTCTCGGCCTGGCCGTAGAGCGGCACCCGCAGCGTCGTGTCCAACTGGGCCTTGACCTCGTCGGACAGGCCGTGGGCCTCGCTGCCGAAGACCCACGCGGTCGGCTCGGCGAGCTCCCCCGCGCGGTCGGCGGTGTCGAGGTCACCGGCGGCGTAACCGTCGGCGCCGACCAGCCGCAGCCCGGCGTCCCGGCATGCCGCCAGCACCGCGCTGACGTCGCGATCGCGAGCGACCGGCAGGTGGAACAGGCTGCCCGTCGAGGCGCGCACCGCCTTGCCGTTGTAGGCGTCGACCGTGTCCCCGGCGAACAGCACCGCGCCGGCCCCGGCCGCGTCGGACACGCGCACCACGGTTCCCGCGTTGCCCGGGTCGGCGATGCCGACCAGCACCGCGACCAGCTTCGGCCGCTGCGCCAGGGCGGCGACCGGATCGGTGCGCGGCAGGTCGCAGACCGCCACGACGCCCTGCGGGGTGATCGTCTCGGACAGCGACGCGGCGGCCTTGTCGGTCACCTCGCGCACCGGTACGCCCGCCAGCACCGCCCGCTCGGCGAGCTCGGCGTGTCGCGGCTGCTCGGTGACGAACAGCTCCCGCACCCGCAGCCGGTCGTCGGCGTGCGCGGTCAGCGCCTCCCCGACGGCCTGCGCGCCTTCGGCGAGGAACGCTCCGGCTTTCTCCCGGCCTGCGCGGCGGGTGAGCTTACGAGCGACCGCGACCCGGGACGATCGCTCGGTGAGCGGAGTCCCGGGTCGCGAATCGGAAGTGCTTTCGGCGATCAGGCCGCACTCTCCGGCAGGTTCTTCCGCGCCACGTCGACCAGCGCCTCGAAGGCCTGCGGCTCGTTGACGGCGAGCTCCGCCAGGATCTTGCGGTCGACCTCGACCTCAGCGGCCTTCAGGCCCTGCACGAACTTGTTGTAGCTCAGGCCGTGCTGCCGGGTCGCGGCGTTGATGCGGGTGATCCACAGCTTCCGGAACTCGCCCTTGCGGGCGCGGCGGTCCCGGTAGGAGTAGGTCATCGAGTGGAGCATCTGCTCCTTGGCCTTGCGGTACAGCCGGGAGCGCTGACCGCGGTAACCACGGGCCGACTCGAGAACTGTGCGGCGCTTCTTCTGGGCGTTGACCGCCCGCTTGACGCGTGCCACGGGGTCCGTCCTGTTATCTCATCAGGGGCGGCGGATTGACCGCCCAATGCGGGTGGCTGGATGGCGTGATGCCGGACTGCTGCTCCCTCACGGGCGCAACGGGGAAGTCGGCGTCAGCGACCCAGCAGCTTGTTGATGCGCTTGACGTCGGCCTTGGCGACGGCTTCGGTGCCTTCGAGGCGACGGGTGACACGGCTGGACTTCTTCTCCAGGATGTGCCGGCGACCGGCCTGCTCGCGCCGCAGCTTGCCCGAACCGGTCACCTTGAAGCGCTTCGAGGTGCCCTTGTGGGTCTTGTTCTTCGGCATCTTCCGTCCTCGTTTCGTACTGGAGCCGGGAGGGGGCGCGGCCAGCGTCCCGACCCGGCCTCACATCACGAGCCCTGGCGGCGGCGTAGAACTACGCGTTGGCCTTGGGCTTGGTCTTGTTGGTCTTGTGCGGCGCCAGAACCATGATCATGTTCCGACCGTCCTGCTTCGGGGTCGCTTCGATGAACCCGAGCTCGGAAACATCATCGGCCAGTCGCTGCAACAGGCGGAAGCCCAACTCGGGCCGCGACTGCTCGCGACCGCGGAACATGATCGTCACCTTGACCTTGTGACCCTGACCGAGGAAGCGGGACACGTGGCCCTTCTTCGTCTCGTAGTCGTGCGGGTCGATCTTCGGCCGGAGCTTCTGCTCCTTGATGACGGTCTGCTGCTGGTTGCGACGCGATTCGCGAGCCTTCTGCGCGCTCTCGTACTTGAACTTGCCGTAGTCCATGAGCTTGCAGACCGGCGGGCGCGCCTGCGGGGCGACCTCGACAAGGTCCAGATCCGCTTCCTGGGCCAGGCGCAGGGCGTCCTCGATGCGGACGATCCCGACCTGCTCACCGTTGGGCCCGACGAGTCGGACTTCCGGAACCCGGATGCGGTCATTGATGCGCGTCTCGGAGCTGATGGGGCCTCCTCGGTTCGATGGCTGTGTGTACTGCACACCACGGCGTGTAGAGCTCACCCCGGAATGCAAAGATCCCGCCGGCTTCCGCTCGTGCGGATACCGCGGGACCCTGACTCCAAACCGATCGAACCGGTATCAGCCGATACCGTTCGCACCACCGACGCCACACGGGACATCGACAGGACCGGAACCCGGCGGCCTCGGCGGCTGCTCGGGTGGGAGCGGGGCTCCACTTTGCCGCCCCCGCCGCAGCGGGGGCTGGTCGTGCGTGTCAGGGTAGCAGGCGTGAGCGAACCGCAGCCAACCACTCCCCCGAACGACACGACCGGTGCCGGTGAACCGGCACACGACGCGGATATGGAGCTCAACGTACGCGAGCTCTCGGATGTTCCCAGCGTCGAGGTCATCAGCCGCGCTGCGGTGATGCTCATGTCCGCCGCCGCGGAGAAGCTCGGGCTCGCCGACGAGGAGCCCGTCGCCACCCCGGTGCGCGATCTGGACGAGGCCCGCAGGCTGATCACCGGACTGGCCGGCCTGATCACCGCCTCGGTCGAGTACCTCGGACCGCACGCGGGTCCGCTGCGCGAGGGGCTCCAGTCCTTGCAGCGCGCCTTCCGCGAGTACTCCAGCCACCCGGACGCCCCGGGCCAGGGACCGGGCGAGAAGTACACCGGCCCCGTCTACTGACGGTTGCCCAGCTCCCGGGAGATCTCCGCCGCCGTGCGGCGGAGATCCGGGAGCCAGCCGAGCAGGTCCTCCCAGGAGAGCAGGACCTTCGGCACCGAGATCGACATCGCCGCCACGGCGTCCCCCCGGTGATTGCGCACCGGCGCCGCGATGCAGTGGGTGAACTCCTCGTGCTCGCTGCGGTCGACCGAGTACCCCTGCGCGCGCACGCGCTCCAGCTCCGCCAGGTAGCGCTCGGCCGAGTCGATGGTGTTCGCGGTGAGCTTCGGGTAGGCGATCCGCTGCGCCAGCCGCTCGCGGCGCTGCTGCGAGAGGTCGGCGACCAGGACCTTGCCCACCGCCGTGCAGTGCAGCGGGGCGCGTCGGCCGATGCGGGAGTACATCCGGACCGGGTGGACGCTGTCGACCTTGTCGACGTAGACGACCTGGTCCTCGTCGAGGGTGGCCAGGTGGACCGTGTGCCCGGTGCGCTCCCCCAGCGCGTCGAGGAACGGCCGGGCGACGTCGCGCGCGTCCAGGTCGTCCAGCGCCTGGTGGGCGAGCGCGAACACGGCGCTGCCCAGCCGGTAGCGGTGGAGGTCCTCGCGGCGGACGAAGCGTCCGCTCTCCAGCGTGCGCAGCAGGCGCATCGCGGTCGTCTTGTGCACGCCGAGCCGCTGGGCGAGACCGTCGAGCGTCTGCGGCCCCTCGGCCAGCGCGGTGAGCGCGGCCAGTCCGCGTTCCAGGCTCTGACTCACCGGCGTCTCCGATCATCGTTGACTCGACGAAGCGGGCAATGCTACACACCGGAATCGTTCTTCGCGCAACATTCGTTGCAACATGCGCAATAGGAGGCCGGCAGTGCCCGCAGCAGGGATCAACACCGAAGCGATCCGCGCGTTGCGCGACGAGACCATCGACTGGCGCTTCAAGGGGATGCCGCCGAACGCGTCGGGCAAGACAGCCGGGGAGTTCCTGGCCGAGCGGCCGACGCTGTGGGAAGCCGGTTTCACCGGCCCGCTGCTGACCCTCGACGACGCCGCGATGGAGCACAACCTGCGCACCATGGCGGCCTGGTGCGACGAGCACGGCCTGCGGATCGCGCCGCACGGCAAGACCACGATGGCGCCGCGGCTCTTCGAACGGCAGCTGGAGCACGGCGCGTGGGGCATCACCGCGGCCAACATCGGTCAGCTGCGCGTGTACCGGGCGTTCGGCGTCCAGCGGATCCTGCTCGCCAACGAGCTCGTCGACCCGCAGGGCCTGGCCTGGCTGTCCGCCGAGCTCGACGCCGACCCGGACTTGTCGTTCTGCTGCTACGCGGATTCGCTGCGCGGGGTCGAGCAGATGGCCGCGGCGCTGGCCGCGCACGGCGGCACGCGGCCGGTGGACGTGCTGGTGGAGTTCGGCGTCCCCGGCGGGCGGACCGGCGCGCGCACGGTGTCGCAGGCGCGAGCGGTCGCCGCGGCGGTGGCCGCCGAGCACCGGCTGCGCCTGGTCGGCGTCGCGGGTTACGAGGGCGAGGTGGCGCACGACATCGAGGAGTCCTCGCTGTCGGCCATCGACGACTACCTGAACGAATTCCGCTCGCTGGTGGAGGAATTCGCCGAGGCCGGTTACTTCGACGGGCTGGAGGAGGTCATCGTCAGCGCGGGCGGCAGCGCCTACTTCGACCAGGTCGCCGAAGCGCTGGCCCGGCCGTGGCCGGAGGGGCTGCCGGTGGTGCCGGTGCTGCGCAGCGGCGGATACCTGCTGCACGACGACGGCTTCTACCGGGTGCGCTCGCCGTTCGGCCGCCGGCACCGGCTGGCCGGTGCCGAGTCACCGTTCCGGCCTGCGATGCGGATCTGGGCGCAGGTGGTCTCGCAGCCGGAGGCCGACCTGGCGCTGCTGACGATGGGGCGCCGCGACGTCTCGTTCGACCAGGGACTGCCGGAACCGCAGGTGATCCGGGGCTCGGACGGCGAGATCCGCGAGCTCGCCGACGGTTCCTGCCACGTGTCCGGGCTGGCGGATCAGCACGCGTTCCTCAGGCTCACCGGGGCAAAGGTGCGCGTCGGCGACTGGATCGGCTTCGGCCTGTCCCACCCGTGCACGGTCTTCGACAAGTGGACGCTGATCCCGGTGGTCGACGGTGAGCGCGTCACCGACCTCGTGCGCACCTACTTCTGATCCGCGCAGCGGGTGGCGGTCCCGGTGGGAACCGCCACCCGCTCCAGGTCAGTCCAGGACTGCGAGGGCGTCGATCTCGCACAGCAGGCCGGCCGGGAGGCCGACGTAGACGGTCGTGCGAGCCGGGAAGGGCTCGCCGACGACGCGGGCGTAGACCTCGTTCATCTCCGCGAACTGCGAGGTGTCGGTGAGGTAGACGCGCAGCATCAGCACGTCCTGCATCGATCCGCCCTCGGCCTCGATGATCGCGATGACGTTGCGCAGGCACTGCTCGGTCTGCTCGGCGACACCGCCCTCGACGACCTTGCCGGTCGCCGGGTCGACCGCGGTCTGACCGGAGACCTGCAGGATGTTGCCCTTGCGCACGCCCTGCGACAGCGGGATGTTCGCCGGCGGCTTCGGTGCGGCGTCGGTGCTCACCACGGTCCTGCTCATGTCGGTGTCCTTCCACGGATTTCGGCGTCGTGAAGCGGAATTTCGGCCGGAGCCGATCTTCATTGCTTTCACCGGCAATGGTACTTACCATTCGACCACCCGGTGCAGACCAATTGCCCCGGCGTGTGACCGGAGGAACGACTCCACCATGGACATCGTCTATCGCGGCGCGCGAGTCGTCGACGGCGACGGCGGTCCGGGTTTCGTCGCCGACGTCGGAGTCGGCGACGGACGCATCGCCGAGATCGCCGACGCGGGAACGCTGAGCGGACGCCGGCGCATCGACGCCGACGGTCTCGTGCTGGCACCCGGGTTCGTCGACATGCACGCGCATTCGGACCTGCAGCTGCTGGCCGAACCGGACCACACCGCGAAGGTCTCCCAAGGCGTGACGCTGGAGGTCATCGGCCAGGACGGGCTGTCCTACGCCCCGGTCGACGACGACACGCTGGAGACCCTGCGCGCGCAGCTGGCCGGCTGGAACGACGATCCGCCCGGTTTCGACTGGAACTGGCGCAGCGTCGCCGAGTACCTCGACCGGCTCGACACCGGCATCGCCGCCAACGCCGCCTACCTCGTCCCGCAGGGCACGCTGCGGCTGCTGTGCGCGGGCTACGACGACCGGCCGGTCACCGAGGACGAGCTGAACCGGATGCGCGAAGTCCTCGCCGAATCCCTCGCCGAAGGTGCCTTCGGCATGTCGTCCGGGCTGACCTACACGCCCGGGATGTACGCCGACACGGCGGAACTGGCCGCGTTGTGCGAGGTCGTGGCCTCCCGCGGCGGCTACTACAGCCCGCACCACCGCAGCTACGGCGCCGGTGCGCTCGCGGCCTACGAGGAGATGATCGAGGTCAGCCGGACCTCCGGGTGCCCGTTGCACCTGTCGCACGCGACGATGAACTTCGGCGTCAACGCCGGGAGGGCCGGCGAACTGCTGGCGATGCTCGACGCGGCGCTCGACGAGGGCTGCGACATCACCCTCGACACCTACCCGTACCTGCCGGGCAGCACCTCGCTGCACGCGCTGCTGCCGAGCTGGGCGATGGCGGGCGGCGTCACCGCGACCCTGGAGCGTTTGCGGGATCCCGCGCAGCGGCAGCGGATTCGCCGAGCCCTGGAGGTGGAGGGCTCCGACGGCTGCCACGGCGTTCCGGTCGAGTGGGAGACCATCGAGATCAACGGCGTCCGCGAACCGGACAACGCTCACCTCGTGGGCCGCAGCGTCGCCGAGTCGGCGTCGGCCGCCGGGGCGCAGCCGACCGAGTTCTACTTCGACGTGCTCATCGCCGAGCGGTTGGGCGCGTCCTGCCTGATGCACGTCGGCCACGAGGACAACGTGCGAGCCATCATGCGCCACCGCACCCACACCGCGGGCAGCGACGGGCTGCTGGTCGGCGCGCGCCCGCACCCGCGCGCGTGGGGAACCTTCCCGCGCTACCTCGGGCACTACGTGCGCGAACTCGGCGTGCTGGGGCTGGAGGAGTGCGTGCGGAACATGACCTCGCGTCCCGCCGACCGGCTCGGGCTCACCGACCGGGGACGCGTCCGGGAAGGCCACGTCGCCGACCTGGTGCTGTTCGATCCCGGCACCGTCCGCGACACGGCGACCTTCGACGAGCCCCGGCAGCAGGCCGTCGGCATCCCGCACGTGCTGGTCAACGGCGTTCCGGTGATCGACGACGGCAACCGCACCGACGCACTGCCCGGACGGGCGCTGCGCAAGAACCGCCAGGAGCCGTGAGGGGATGCGGCGGAGCAGCTGCTCCAGGTGTGGGACTCAACCGGCACCGCTGCGGGTTCTTCAACGACTTCGCGGCGAGGCCGTGGGCACGCATCCGGAGCGGCGCACGGAGTCCGCGGAGGCGGTCAGGTTCCGCCACCCGCATCGCTGAGCAGAGCGATCGCTGAAAGCACTCGGAGGCACGGTGTTCCTGAACTGGTTGCAGCACGAGACGTCCGGACTGCTCACGTTGTGCGCGGTGGGGATCGCGGTGCTGCTGGTGATGATCATCCGCTTCCGGATCGAGCCGTTCATCGCGCTGCTGGTGACCGGGCTGCTCATCGCGCTGGCCGCCGGGCTGCCCGTGGAGGACATCGTCGGCACCGCGCAGAAGAGCAGCGATTCCCTGATCGAAGGCGGTTTCGCCAGCATCCTCGGCCACATCACCGCCATCATCGGGCTCGGCACCATCCTCGGGTCCATGCTGGAGGCCTCGGGTGGCGCGCAGCTGCTGACCCGCAAGCTCCTCGGGGCGTTCGGGGAGAACCGGGCTCCGCTGGCGATGGGCTTGTCCGGGTTGATCTTCGGGGTCCCGGTGTTCTTCGACATCGGCATCTTCGTGCTCGCACCGCTGGTCTACGTGGTGGCGCGGCAGGGCAAGCGCTCGATCCTGCTGTACTGCCTGCCGCTGGTGGCCGGGCTGTCGATGACCCACGCGTTCCTGCCGCCGCACCCCGGTCCGGTCGTGGCCGCGGGACTCCTGGGCGTGGACCTGGGGTGGATCATCCTGATGGGACTGGCCTGCGGGCTTCCGGCGTTCGTGGTGGCCGGCCTGCTCTACCCGGTGTGGATCGGCAAGCGGATCACGCTCCCGGTGCCCGCCGACATGCTCGCCGCCGCCGACGAGCTCGCGGCCAAGCGCGAGGGCCGGCCCGATCCGCCGCTCGGCGTGGTCGCGCTGATCATCGGCTTGCCGATGGTGCTGATCCTCGGCGCCACCTTCGGCAGCATCACGTTGCCCGAGGGCAGCGGCGCGCTGTCGGTGCTGACGTTCCTGGGGAACCCGACCGTGGCGCTGACGATCGCCGTGCTGCTGTCGTTCTGGTTGCTGGGGACCCGGCGCGGCATGACCGGCCGGGATCTGTCCGAGCTGACCAGCGGTGCGCTGCGCCCGCTGGGCATGCTGCTGCTGGTCGTCGGCGCTGGCGGTTTCTTCGGCAAGGTGCTCGCCGAGACGGGCGTCGGGGACGCCCTGGCCGGGTCGTTGCAGGGCGTGGGGTTGCCGATGATCGTGTCGGCCTACGTGATCAGCAGCGGGCTGCGGATCGCGCAGGGCTCGGCGACCGTGGCGATCGTGACCACCGGTGGGATCGTGGCCCCGCTCGTCGGTTCGGCCGGGCTGTCGCAGGCCCAGCTCGCGCTGATCGCGGTGGCGATCGCCGCCGGGTCGATCATCGCCTCGCACGTCAACGACGGCGGGTTCTGGATCATCTCGCGGTACTTCGGGATTCCCGTGAGCGACATGCTCAAGAGCTGGACCGTCCTGGAGACCCTGCTGTCGCTGGTGGCCTTCGGCATGGCGGCCGGGATCTCGCTGCTGGTCGCGTGAGAGCACAACGTTTCCGGTGCTCGGGAGGCGATTTCGCGAAATCGCCACGGATGGTGAACCGTTTCGGGGCTTAGCGCCTATGGCGGCGGCCCGGTTAGGCCATTTTGGTCTGGTCCACCTGAGGGCGCTGCGACAGACTTCGCTTCTGCCGTGTCGTCTAGCTGGGAGAACGTCGTGGGTGACAGCTCGTTTTCGCGTCGTGGGTTCGTGAGCGCGGTCGGAGCTCTGGGCATCGCCGGAGCGACCGTCGGCTGCGCCACAGCCGCCGGCAGGCAGGGCGCGGCGGCGCCGCACCAGGTGCACCAGGCGCACGAGGGCCTGATGACCTTCATCGGCAGCTACACCAGCTCGCAGCCCGCCGGCCGAGGCGTGGACATCGCGATGCGCGACATGAACGGGGTGCTCACCCCCTCCGGAACCCTCGACGGGATCGCCGACGCCTCGTTCTTCGCCTGGGCCCCCGACCACAAGTTCCTGTACGTGACCAACGAGCAGGAGCAGGGCTCGATCACCGCGATCGACGTCAGCACCCACGAGCCCGAGGTGATCAGCACCGCGCCCAGCGGCGGGAGCTCGCCGACCCACCTGTCGGTGCACCCGAGCGGGGAGTTCCTGTTCACCGCCCACTACGGGGACGGCACGGTGGCGGTGCACCGGCGCAACCTCGACGGCAGCATCGGCGAGAGCACCGCCCTGGTGCAGCACCCCGGGGCCGAGCCGCACGCGCACCAGGTCGTCGTCGACCCCAGCGGGAAGTGGGTCGTGACCGTCGACCTCGGCGCCGACTCGGTGTTCGTCCACGCCTTCGACGCCGGGAAGCTCACCCAGCACCAGCAGCTCACGCTGCCCGCCGGCACCGGCCCGCGGCACCTGGTGTTCAAGGGCACCACCGCCTACCTGCTGGCGGAGCTGAACTCCACGATCACCGTGCTCGCCTGGGACCCCGAGGCCGGCGCGCTCACGGCTGGGCAGGTCATCAGCAGCCGCGCGCCCGAGGCGGCCGGCGAGAACTTCCCCGCCGAGATCGCGATCTCCCGGGACGGCCAGTTCGTCTACGCCTCCAACCGCGGCGACGACACCATCGCCACCTTCGGCGTGGAGAACGGGTCGCTGGTGTTCAAGGCCGTCACGCCCACCGGCGGCAACTGGCCCCGGCACTTCGCGCTCGACCCCGAGGAGACCTCGCTGTTCGTGGCCAACCAGCGCGCGGGCACGATCACCCGCCTGGCTCGCAACACCGAGACCGGCGCGCTGACCCCCACCCCGGATCGCTACGCGTGCCCCTCGGTCGCGGTCATCACCTTCCACGGCTGATCCGTCCACATCAGACAGTCCGCTCTTCCCCTCGAATCCGGCGGTTCCACGCCGACCGCCGCGGCCTCGGCCCGACGGCGGTGAGGACCCGGCCTCCCCGCCACCCCGGCCCACGAGAGAACTGCACCGATTTCAGCGGAGATCAGGGACCCGAATTCCGCTGAAATCCGGTTCCTGATTTCCACTGGCATCGTTCAGCACATCGGAGACCAGCCATGCGCGCAGGAAAAGCCGTCATCGTCGCCGCCGTCGCTGCGCTGCTCACGGCCTGCGGACCACCGCAGGTGCATCAGACCGGCCCCGCGGCCGACGAACGCACCGGAACGCTGCGGGTCTGGCTGTTCGACGAGGCCAACCGCGCGCCCAAGCAGGCCACCGTGGACGAAGCGGTGGCTCGGTTCGAGCGCGAGCACCCCGGCGTCGAGGTCGACGTGCAGTACATCGCGGTGGAGACGAGGTCCGAGCGCTTCACCGGAGCGTTCAACGATCCCGCGAGCGCACCCGACGTCGCCGAGGTCGGCAACACCGACCTGGCGGGCTACGTCGCCGCCGGCGGGCTGGCCGACGTGACCGAGAAGCTGCCGCAGTGGCCCGAATCCGCTGACCTGTCCCCGTCCGCGCTGGACACCGCGCGAGTCGAGGGCAAGGTCTTCGGCGTGCCCTGGTACACGGGGGTGCGCGCGCTGTACTACCGCACCGACGTGTTCGACGAGCTCGGCCTGCAGCCACCGCGCACCACCGCCGAGCTGCTGGCCACCGCGCAGCGCATCCGCTCCGAACGTCCCGACCTCTACGGCATCGCCACCGGCGGCAAGTACCACTACGCGCTGATGCCGTTCATCTGGGCGGCGGGCGGCGACCTGGCTCGCCAGGAGGGGCAGCGCTGGGTGTCCACCATCGACAGCCCCGAAGCGCAGCGCGGCATCGAGACCTACGCCGAGATGATCACCAGCGGCGCGTGCCCTCCCGAGCAGTGCTCCGACATGACCGGCAGCCAGAGCGTGCAGGCGTTCGCCTCCGGCAAGGCCGCGATGGCCATCGGCGGCGACTTCAACCGCAAGGCCGTCGACGCGGGCGTGGGAGGCAAGTACGGCGTCGTGCCGCTGCCGGGCGAGGCGATCGGCTCCACCGCCCCGGCCTTCGCGGGCGGGAACCTGCTGTCGGTGCTCAAGTCCTCGCAGCGGGCGAGCCTGGCGCGCGAGTTCGTCCAGCTGCTCGCGGGCAAGGAGTACCAGCGCAAGATGTACGGCGCGATGGGCAACCTGCCGACGTTCATCGACGTCCAGGGCGAGGTGGCCGAGCACGACCCGCCCGCGGCTCCGTTCGTGATGACGCTGCGCGGCGGAACGCACTTCGTGCCCGCCACGGAGGCGTGGTCGAAGATCGACGCGCAGGGCGTGCTTCCCACGATGGTGCAGCAGATCGTGCGCGGAACCCCCGTCGCCGAGGCATCGGCGCAGGCGGCGGCGCAGATGAACGCCGCCTTCGAAGGCCGATGATGGCGCTGCTCTACCTGGCACCGGCGGCGCTGCTGCTCGTCGGCATGATGGGCTACCCGCTGTACCAGCTGGTGCAGATCTCGCTGTACGAGTACGGGCAGGCGCAGGCCTCCGGCGGTGCGCCGCTGGAGTTCCTGGGCGCGGGCAACTACCTCGCGCTGCTCGGCGACGGGCAGTTCTGGACGATCCTGCTGCAGACCTGCGTTTTCGCCGCGATCTGCGTGCTCGGCAGCCTCGTGGTCGGCATCGGTCTGGCGGTGCTGGCCACGAAGGTCTCGCCGCTGCCCCGGATCCTGCTGTTCCTGGCGGCCATCGGCGCCTGGGCCACGCCCGCGGTGGCCGGGTCGACGGTGTGGCTGTTCCTGTTCGACCAGGACTTCGGGCTGATCAACGAAGCGCTGACCGGCATCGGCATCAGCGGCGCCGAAGACATGTCGTGGACCTACGACAAGTACCTCGCCTTCGGCCTGGTGGCCGCCGAGGTGATCTGGTGCTCCTTCCCGTTCGTGCTGGTCACCACGTACGCGGGCCTCATCGGGATTCCGGGCGAGGTGGTGGAGGCGGCCGCGCTGGACGGGGCTTCGACGTGGCGGACCACGCGCAGCGTGCTGCTGCCGATGCTGCGACCGGTGCTGGTCATCGCCACCATCCAGTCGATCATCTGGGACTTCAAGGTGTTCACGCAGATCTACGTGATGACCAACGGCGGCGGCGTCGCCGGGCAGAACATGGTGCTCAACGTCTACGCCTACCAGGAGGCGTTCGCGGCCTCGAACTACGGACTGGGCTCGGCGATCGGCGTGGTGATGGCGGCGCTGCTGCTGGTGATCACTCTGCTGTACCTGCGGGCGCAGCGCGGGAACGGGGTTCTGGCATGAGACGTTCCCGCACCGTCGCCAACACCGCCGCGGTCGTGATCGCGGTGCTGGTGGCGTTTCCGCTGTACTGGATGGTGCTTTCGGCGTTCAAGCCGGAAGCCGAGCTCCAGTCCGCCGATCCGCGCCCCTGGACCACCGCGCCGACCCTGGACGGGTTCCGCCGGGTCCTCACCGTCGACGGGCTGGGCGGCTACTTCCTCAACAGCCTGCTCGTGGCGGGCGCGGTGGTGCTGCTGTCGCTGCTCATGTCGTTCCTGGCCGCCGTGGCGCTGACCCGGTTCCGGATCAAGGGCCGTGCCGTGCTGCTGCTCATGCTGCTGGTGGCGCAGATGGTCCCGGTGGAGGCCCTGACCATCCCGCTGTTCTTCCTGATGCGCCAAGTCGGTTCGGCGGCACCGGCTTTCGGGCTCAACCACCTGGGATCGCTGGTGCTGGTGCACCTGGCGTTCAGCCTGCCCCTGGCGATCTGGATGCTGCGCGGGTTCGTCGCCGCCGTTCCCGTCGAGCTGGAGGAGGCCGCCACGCTCGACGGCGCGAGCCGCACGCGGTTCGTCTGGCAGGTGCTGTTCCCGCTGGTGGCTCCGGGACTCGTTGCCACCAGCGTGTTGTCGTTCATCCACGCGTGGAACGACTTCCTGTTCGCCAAGACCTTCATCATCTCGGCGACGGAGAACCAGACGCTGCCGATGGCGATCCTGGTATTCTTCAGCCCGCAGGGCAACGACTGGGGCGCGATCATGGCAGGCTCCACGCTGATGACCATTCCGGTTCTGATCTTCTTCGTGCTCGTCCAGCGGAATCTGGTGTCGGGGCTCTCCGGCGCGGTGAAGGGATGAGCTTCCACTCGTTGCTGCCGCGTCCGCGGCGTGTCGAGTACGCCACCGGCCAGCTGCCGCTGGACATCCGCACCAGCGTCGGCGGTGAACCGAGCGTGGCGCGGTGGTTCCGCAGGCACGTCGGTGCCGCGACGGGACTTCCGCTGCCGCTGGCCGCCAAGCCCACCATCGAGTTCCGCATCGACCCCCACATCAGCGGCCACCGCCTGGAGATCAGCCCCGATCAGGCGCTGGTGACCGCCCAGCACACCGCCGCCGCGCACCACGCGGCGCAGACGCTGCGGCAGCTGCTCCCGCCGGACGCGTTCCGCCGCGCACCCGTCCACGACGAGCCGATCTCGTGGCCGTGCGGGGTGATCGAGGACCACCCCCGGTTCGGCTGGCGCGGCTGCCACCTCGACGTCGCCCGGCACTTCGTGGCCAAGCGGGAGGTCCTGCGCTTCGTCGACCTGCTGGCGATGCACAAGCTCAACGTCCTGCACCTGCACCTCACCGACGACCAGGGCTGGCGCATCGAGGTCCCGCAGTACCCGGAGCTGACCCGCATCGGTTCGTGGCGCGAGCGTTCCATGATCGGCCGCGGCGAGGTCCCGGAGTTCGACCGGCAGCCGCACGGCGGCTACTACACCAGCGAAGACCTGCTGGAGATCGTTTCCTACGCCGCCGAGCACCACATCACGGTGGTGCCCGAGATCGACGTCCCCGGGCACAGCCAGGCCGCCATCGCCGCCTACCCCGACCTGGGAACCGGTGGGCCCGTGGACGTGTGGGACTCGTGGGGCGTCAGCGACCGGATCCTGGCACCTCGGCGGGCGACCGTGGACTTCTTCCGCGACGTGCTGGACCACGTGATGTCCCTCTTCCCGTCGCCGGTGATCTGCCTCGGCGGCGACGAGGTCCCGGGGGCCACGCCGGCGCACGGCGCGCTGCTGCGGCGGTTGATGGAGCACGTGCGCAACCACGGCCGCCGCACCTCGGCGTGGGACGACGCCATGCACCTGGTCGCGCTGCCGACGGAGACGATCGTGCTGAGCTGGCAGGACGCGCAGGCGGTCGCCCGCGCCGCCGAAGCGGGCAACGACGTCGTGCTGTGCCCGGAAACGCACTTCTACCTGGACCACCGGCAGTCCGACGAGCCCGACGAGCCGATCCCGGTCGGGTTCCTCAACACCCTGGAGAACGTCTACGCCTACGAGCCGCCGACCGAAGGCGTTCTCGGTCTGCAGGCGCAGGTGTGGACCGAGCAGCTCGACTCCCCCGCCCGCATCGACTACGCCGCGTTCCCCCGGCTGTGCGCGTTCGCCGAGGTCGCCTGGAGCAGCGAGCGGGATCCGGCGGAGTTCCACCACCGCTTGGCACACCACCACATGCCGCGCCTGGACGCCTTCGGCGTCGAGTACCGGCCGCTCGACGGGCCCTACCCCTGGCAGCTGCGCCCCGGTGTCGAGGGGCGACCCCGCTGAAACGACGCGGGTGGGGTCCGGACCGATCCGAACCCCACCCGCTGCCCCTCCCCTAGGCTTCGGCCTTGACCGGCTCCCGGGGCTCCCAGCACTCGACGCCGGTCAGCTCCGGCAGGCGGTCCCGGGTGAAGACCGGGTCGAGGCCCTGCTTGCGCTGATCGTTGTAGTCGCGCAGGAGCTTCAGCGCGACCGCGCTCAGCGGAGCGATGGCGGCGAGGTTGACCAGCGCCATGACGCCCATCGTCGTGTCGGCGAGGTTCCAGATCAGGTCCGAGGATCCGATCGCGCCCAGGAACACCACGACCAGCACGCCCCACTTGTAGCCGGTCTGCATCGCCTGGCTGCGGGTCAGGAAGCCCACGTTGGACTCGCCGTAGTAGTAGTTGCCCAGCACCGAGGTGAACGCGACCAGCAGGATGATCAGCGTCATCAGGTGCAGCGACCAGTCGCCGAGGTTGGTCTGCAGCGCGGTCTGGGTCATCGAGGCGCCGCGGTCCTCGTCACCGAAGGTCGGGTTGGACAGCAGCACGATGAACGCCGTGGTCGAGCACACCAGCAGGGTGTCGACGTAGACGCCGAGGGTCTGCACGAGGCCCTGCTTGACCGGGTGGCTCACCGAGGCGGTGGCGCCTGCGTTCGGCGCCGAGCCCAGACCGGCCTCGTTGGAGAACATGCCGCGCCGCACGCCCTGCACGATCGCCGCACCGATGCCGCCGCCCGCGACAGCCTCGAAGCCGAAGGCGTGCGAGAAGATCTGCGCGATGACGCCCGGCAGCGCGTCGATGTTGAGCACCACGATGATCAGGCCGAGCAGCATGTAGAGACCGGCCATGAACGGCACCAGGAGCTCGGCGGTCTGCGCGATCCGGCGCACGCCACCGAAGATGATCAGCGCGGTCAGCGCGACCAGCGCCAGGCCCAGGACCGGCTGGATCCAGCCGTTCGAGCTCATGCCGGTGGCCTCGGCCGAGGTGACGACGGCGTCGACGATCGTGTTGGCCTGCACGGCGGTGAACACGAAGCCGAACGTCACCGTGATGACCACGGCGAAGAGCACGCCCATCCAGCGCGCCCGCAGGCCGTGCAGCATGTAGTAGGCCGGGCCGCCGCGGAAACCGGACTTGTCCCGCACCTTGTAGAGCTGCGCCAGGGTGGATTCCACGAAGCTGGCCGCGCCCACGACCAGACCCATCGCCCACATCCAGAACACCGCACCCGGGCCGCCCAGCGCGATCGCGGTGGCCACGCCGGCGATGTTGCCGGTTCCGATGCGGGCGGCGGCGGAGATCGCGAACGCCTGGAACGACGAGATCGCCTTCCCGCCGTCCTCGGCGATCTCGGCCTTGCCGCCCATCGCGCGGACCATCTCCGGGATCATCCGGATCTGCACGGCTTTCGAACGAACCGTGAAGTACAGGCTCAGCACCGCGAGCACGGGGATGATGATGTAAAGCCAGAACGTGTCGTTCAGCGCGACGATCGCGTCGTTGAGCGCTTCCACGGGCACTCCCTTTCCGCTTGTGGCGCGGGAAATCGCGTCAGCGGACGCCAGGAGTGCGGCGCCCGATGACGTTCACCGCGGGCAGTCCAAGCGCGGGCCGCCATGTGATGGCGACCCGCGCGTTGGCGGAAAGGTTACAAAGACGCTGAAATCGGGTCCCTGGTGGGTGCCCGACTGGCATTCAGCCCAGCACTTCGGCGAGGAACCGGCCGGTGTGGCTGTCCTCGATCTCCGCGATGTCCTCGGGCATGCCCTCGGCCAGCAGCAGACCGCCGCCGTTGCCGCCCTCGGGACCCATGTCCAGGATCCAGTCGGCGGTCTTGACGACGTCGAGGTTGTGCTCGATGACGATCACCGTGTTGCCCTTGTCGACCAGGCCGTTGATCACGCCGAGCAGCTTGCGGATGTCCTCGAAGTGCAGACCCGTGGTCGGCTCGTCGAGGATGTAGACCGTCTTGCCGGTGGAGCGCTTCTGCAACTCGCTGGCGAGCTTGACGCGCTGCGCCTCACCGCCCGACAGCGTCGGGGCCGGCTGTCCCAGCCGCACGTAGCCCAGGCCGACGTCCACCAGCGTCTTGAGGTGCCGGTGGATGGCGTTGATCGGCTCGAAGAACTCGGCGGCCTGCTCGATCGGCATGTCGAGGACCTCGGCGATCGTCTTGCCCTTGTAGTGCACCTCCAGGGTCTCCCGGTTGTACCGGGCGCCCTTGCACACCTCGCACGGGACGTAGACGTCGGGCAGGAAGTTCATCTCGATCTTCAGCGTGCCGTCGCCCGCGCACGACTCGCAGCGGCCGCCCTTGATGTTGAACGAGAACCGGCCCGGCTGGTAACCGCGCACCTTCGCCTCGGTGGTGGCCGCGAACAGCTTGCGGATGTGGTCGAACACGCCGGTGTAGGTGGCCGCGTTGGACCGCGGCGTGCGACCGATCGGCGACTGGTCGACCTGCACCAGCTTGTCGACGTGCTCCAGGCCCTTGACCCGGGTGTGCCTGCCCGGAACCTGCCGCGCACCGTTGAGCTTGTTCGCCAGCACCGACGCGAGGATGTCGTTGACCAGGGTCGACTTCCCCGAACCGGACACGCCGGTGACCGCGGTCAGCAGACCCAGCGGGAAGGAGACGTCGATCTTGCGCAGGTTGTGCTCGCGCGCGCCGACCACGGTCAGCTGCCGCTTGCGATCCGGCACCCGGCGCTCGGTCGGCACCGGGATCTCCTTGCGCCGCGCCAGGTACGCGCCGGTCAGCGACTCCTTGTTCTTCAGCAGCTCCTTGTAGGGACCGCTGTGCACGACCTTGCCGCCGTGCTCACCGGCGCCCGGGCCGATGTCGACCACCCAGTCGGCGCTGCGCACGGTGTCCTCGTCGTGCTCGACGACGATGAGCGTGTTGCCGAGGTCGCGCAGCCGGCTCAGCGTCTCCAGCAGGCGGTGGTTGTCGCGCTGGTGCAGCCCGATCGAGGGCTCGTCGAGCACGTAGAGCACACCGACCAGACCGGAACCGATCTGCGTGGCCAGCCGGATGCGCTGCGCCTCGCCGCCGGAGAGGGTGCCCGCCGCGCGGTCCAGCGACAGGTAGTCCAGGCCGACGTCGAGCAGGAAGCCCAGCCGGGCCTGGATCTCCTTGAGCACGGCCCCGGCGATCATCTGCTCGCGCGGCCCCAGGACCAGCGCGTTGAGGAACTCCGCGCAATCGGCCACGCTCAGCGCGCTGACGTCGGCGATGGAGAGCTCGTCGTGCTCGTTCTCCATGGTCACGGCCAGGATCTCGGGCTTGAGGCGGGTGCCGTCGCAGGCCGGGCACGGCACGTCGCGCATGTAGCCCTCGTACTTCTCGCGCGCGTAGTCCGACTCGGTCTGCTCCAGCCGCCGCTCCAGGAACGGGATGACGCCCTCGTAGCTGGCGTAGTAGGAGCGGGTGCGGCCGTAGCGGTTGCGGTAGCGCACGTGCACCTGGTCGTCGGTGCCGTGCAGCACCGCCTTCTTGACCTTGGTGGGCAGCTGCCGCCACGGGGTGTCCATCCGGAACCCGATGGCCTCCGACAGGGAGGTCAGCAACCGGGAGAAGTACTCGGCGGTGTGCCCGCCGGCCCACGGCGCGATCGCCCCGTCGCCCAGCGAGAGGTCCTCGTCGGGCACGACCAGCTCGGGGTCGACCTCCTTGCGGATGCCCAGGCCCGCGCACTCGGGGCAGGCGCCGTAGGGCGAGTTGAAGGAGAACGAGCGGGGTTCGAGCTCGTCGACGCCCAGCGCGTGCCCGTTCGGGCAGGCCAGGTTCTCGGAGAACTTGCGCTCGCGGGCGGGGTCGGACTCGTCGAGGTCGATGAACTCGACCAGCACCAGCCCGTCGGCCAGCCGCAGCGCGGTCTCCACCGAGTCGGTGAGCCGCTGCTTGGCGCTGGGCTTGACGGTGAGCCGGTCGATGACGACCGCGATGTCGTGCTTCTCCTGCTTCTTGAGCTTCGGCGGCTCGTCGAGCGGGTGCACGACGCCGTCCACGCGGGCGCGGGCGTAGCCGGAGGAGCGCAGCTGCTCGAACAGGTCGACGTACTCGCCCTTGCGGCCGCGCACCACCGGCGCCAGCACCTGGAACTTGGCCCGCTCGGGCATCTCCAGGACCTGGTCGACGATCTGCTGCGGGGTCTGCTTGCTGATCGCCTCACCGCAGGTCGGGCAGTGCGCCTTGCCGGCGCGGGCGTAGAGCAGCCGCAGGTAGTCGTAGACCTCGGTGATGGTGCCCACGGTGGACCGCGGGTTGCGGCTGGTGGACTTCTGGTCGATCGACACCGCCGGGGACAGGCCCTCGATGAAGTCCACGTCGGGCTTGTCCATCTGACCGAGGAACTGCCGGGCGTAGGCGGACAGCGACTCCACGTAGCGGCGCTGCCCCTCCGCGAAGATGGTGTCGAAGGCCAGGCTCGACTTGCCCGAGCCGGAAAGCCCGGTGAACACGATCAGGCTGTCCCGGGGCAGGTCGAGGTCGATCCCGCGCAGGTTGTGCTCACGGGCGCCGCGAACGACGAGGCGGTCAGCCACGGTGATCCCTTCGAAAAAGTTCTGGTGTTGCGCGAGCGCGCGCCGACTGCGAGCGGCCGCCTGCTTCAGGCAGCGGGACCGCCGGCGCGGCATCGGGTCGCGACGTTGCGACGTCCATGCTATTCGGGGCCACCGACAGTCTCGGACCGACGGCTTCCGGTGCGGAGCACCTTCCTCGGCCGTCACCCCAACGTGTGAGATGTTGCGTGATCCGGCGGTGGCTGCCCCCTCACGACGATACGCAAAGTCGCCCGCATGGGGCACTGTCCCCGATGTGTCCTGCACCTTTACGCTCGAGTCTTCACGTTCTCCGCAAATTCGACTCCCCTCTCCCCCACGTGAGGTAGAGCCATGGCTGACATCGTTCTCGGTACCGGCCGATGGTCCGCTGCCGGTCTGGCAGACGAGGTCGCGAACCGGCGAGCCGCCGTCCGGCACGCCACCGAGGTCCTGGTGCGCTCCGCGTCCGGCCTCGACGAGATCTCGGTCCGACAACCCAGCCTGCTGCCGGGCTGGAGCCGCTCGCACGTGCTCACCCACCTGGCCCGCAACGCCGACGCCTGCTGCAACCTCCTGCTGTGGGCTCGGACCGGCATCGAGCACCCGATGTACGCCAGCCGCGACGACCGCGACCAGGCCATCGAGGAAGGCGCCTCGCGCAGCCACCAGCTGCTGATGGAGGACCTGATCGCCTCCAGCGACCGGTTCGCCGTGGCGGCTCGGAACATGTCCGACTCCGACTGGACGGCCGAGGTCTCCCTCTCCGGCGGCGACGTCATCCCCGCGGTGCACGTGCTGCGGCTGCGGCTGCTGGAGGTCTGGGTGCACCTGGTCGACCTCGACCACGACGTCGACTTCACCGACATCCCCACCGCCGATGCCGAGATGGTGCTGGAGGACGTGGTCCAGTTCTTCGGCGGGCGACCGGACGTGCCCGCGCTCACGCTGGAGGTCGACTTCGGCGACCACCGCCGCGGCTGGGACCTGCGCGGCACCACGTCGCGACCGGCGGCCGTCTCCGGCGAACCCGGTCCGATGCTGGGCTGGCTGCTCGGCCGAACGGGCCCCGGTGAGCTGCGCGGCGACGCGCCCGAACTGCCCGAATGGCTGTGAGCCCGATCTTGCGGCCGATGCCCGGCCGCGGGCGTTAGGCTCACGGGCGTGGAGCTTCAAGCTGAGTACACCGGACACGTGGAGCCCGGCGGCGCGGCCGCGCGCCGGGACCTGGACGCGCTGACCATCACCAAGATCTCGGTCGGCCCGATGGACAACAACGCCTACCTGCTGGTGTGCAAGAGCACCGGGGACGCGTTGCTGGTGGACGCGGCCAACGACCCCGAACGGCTGAGCGACCTGCTCGGTCACGACGAGCGGCGTCCCCGGCTGCGCACCATCGTCACCACCCACCAGCACGGCGACCACTGGCAGGCGCTGGGCGCGGTGGCCGGCGCGACCGGCTGCTTCACCGCGGCGCACCCCGCCGACGCCGACGAGCTGCCGGTGCCGCCGGACCGCCTGGTCGAGCACGGCGACACCATCGCGGTCGGCGACTCGGAGCTGTCGGTGATCCACCTGCGCGGGCACACCCCGGGCTCGATCGCCCTGGTCTACCGGGACCCGGCGGGCCACTCGCACCTGTTCACGGGCGACTCGCTGTTCCCGGGCGGAGTGGGCCGCACCACCTCGCCGGAGGACTTCAAGTCGCTGGTCGACGACGTGGAGACCCGGGTGTTCGGCGAACTGCCGGACGACACCTGGTTCTACCCGGGCCACGGCGACGACTCCACCCTCGGCGCGGAGCGTCCCAAGCTCGCCGAGTGGCGCGAACGCGGCTGGTGATCGGCAGCGGGGGAAGTTCCCGGCGGGAGCTTCCCCCGGGCCCGGCGTCCGCGCCGATGTGACTGCGGTCGTCGGAGCCCCCGCCTACTCTGGCTCCCGGGAGCGCGAGCACCGGAGGTCGTCGTGAGCGAGGCCGTGAAGCTGGACATCGGGGGCACCGAGGTGTCGGTGTCGCATCCGGACAAGGTGTTCTTCAAGACCCGCGGTGAGACCAAGCTGGACCTCGTGGACTACTACCGGGCGGTGGCCGGTCCGCTCCTGAGCACCCTGGGCGGTCGCCCGCTGCTGATGGAGCGCCATCCCGACGGGGCGAGCGGCAAGTCGTTCTTCCAGAAGCGGGTTCCCGCCTCGGCGCCGGAGTGGCTGCGCACGACCGTGGTCGAAACGCCGAACGGGACGACCAGCCACGCCCTCGTGGCCGCCGATCTGGCGCACGTCCTCTGGGCGGTCAACATGGGTTGCCTGGGCTTCCACGTGTGGCCCTACCAGGCCGGGCAGCCGGAGATCATCGACGAGCTGCGCATCGATCTCGACCCCTCACCAGGGGTCGGTTTCGCCGAGGTGCGCGAGACCGCGGCGCTCACCCGCGACTTCCTCCGCGAGGACGGCATCGACGTGCGGCTGAAGACCTCCGGGTCACGCGGCCTGCACCTCTACGTCCCGCTGCGCCCCGAGTGGGACAGCTACCGGGTCCGGGCCGCAGCCGTGGCGCTGGCGCGCGAGCTCGAACGCCGCCACCCCGATCTGATCACCGCCCAGTGGTGGAAGGAGGAGCGGGGCCGGCGGGTCTTCGTCGACTTCAACCAGAACGCCCCGCACAAAACGGTTTTCGGCGCCTGGTGCGCCCGGCCCCGGGTGGGCGGGCAGGTCTCGACACCGATCGCGTGGGACGAGCTGGACGGCGTCGACCCGGACCAGCTGACCATCGCCACGGTTCCCGGCCGGCTCGCCGAGCGCGGTGACCCGTGGGCCGACACCCGGCCGCAATCGATCCAGCCGCTGCTGGAACGCTACGACCGGGACATCGCCGCCGGAGCGCAGGACGCGCCCTGGCCGCCGGTGTACCCGAAGCAGCCCAACGAGCCGCCCCGGGTGGCACCGAGCCGAGCCAAGCGCGACTGACCGAGAACCGTTTCCTTGCACCAGATTTCGCTAGACGGACATGCGCGGGACCTCGCGGACCGCCGCAGCCACCCGGTGAGCCTCGGAATGGCAGTCACCGCAGGTCTGCCACAGCCACGCCTCCTTGGTGGCGTCGGCCACCACCTCCTGGCTGCACAAGGTGCTGACCAGCATGCCGCTCGGGTAGGCGTTGCCCCACGGGCGCTTGTCCAGGCTCGCGTGCCGTCTTCCGTCCGCCGGCACCCAGTGAAACGGATACATCGTTGCGCACTTCCCCCTCTTGTCTGTTCCGGTCGGCGATTCCGCGTCGCGGAACGAAAATCGCGACGGAACCCTCCCGGCTCCGAAGCGACCTCGATCAAGACGAGACCAATGCTCATGGTCTCGGGACCACTGCGGCAATTCCCCGAACGGATGACGCCATTCAGCGCACACGGCTGTGCGTGATCGGGTAGTCACGCGAAGGCGGACCCAGGGTGCCGTGCGATGCCGCACCTGAAATAGGCTGTGGTGCATGAGCGAGACCACTCCGGCACCGCGGGCGTACGTTCTCGGTGCGGAAATCCGGGACGCGAGGTCGCGTTCCGGTCTCGGGCTGCGCCAATTAGCAGGACGTCTCGACGTTTCGCACTCCGTCGTGGTCCGCTGGGAGCGCGGTGAACGAGTGCCGTCGACCGAATCCGTGTCCGCCGTGTGCGCGGTGCTGGGCCTGTCGAGCCCGGCTCGCGATCGGCTGCTGCGGCTCACCCGCGAGGCGCAGGCCGAACCGCCCAACTCGGTGTCGGTCGGGTCAGTCGGTGAGGCCGATCAGCTCACCGCGCTGCTGGAGTTCGAGCGGATCGCCACGGCGATCACCGACGTCTCCCCGATCCTCATCCCCGGCCTGCTGCAGACCACCGACTACGCGCGCGCGATCATGGGCACCGGCATCCCGGAGCACGAGGTCTCCACCCGCGTGGCGGTCCGGCTCGGCCGGCGCGAGGTCATCACCCGCCACCAAGAACCCGTGCGGTACACGGCTTTCCTGCTCGAATCGGTGCTGCACCAGCCCATAGGCGGCAGGGCGGTGCTGATCGACCAGCTGCGGCACGTCCGCGACATGAGCGCCCGCGACAACATCGACATCCGGATCATCCCGCTGTCCGCGGGATGGACCCCCGCGCACGCCGGACCCTTCGTGCTCCTCGAGTTCGCCAAGGCATCTCCCGTCGTGCACCTCGAACACCACAGGTCCAGCGCGTTCCTGCGCGATCCCGGCGACGTGACGGCTTTCGTCAAGGCCGGGAAGGACCTGGGGCAATTCGCGATGAGCAGCGACGACTCGGTTCGCCTCGTCGACGAGATCATCCACCGAGAGGAGACAACACCGTGACGTTGCTGCAGTCGCCGATCGGTTGGCGCAAGTCCAGCCGGAGCAGCCAGGAGACCAATTGCGTCGAGGTCGGCCGCGTCATCGGCGGGGCCGCCGTGCGCGACACCAAGGACCGCGCCGGGGGCCTCTTAACCGCCAATTCCGCTCAGTGGCGCTATTTCGTCAGAGCGATCAAAACAGGTCGCTTCGACAGATAGGCCACCGCCTCGATTCGCCCTCTGGGGGACGAAAACCGGGAGCGTTCCGCCGCGGGCGGAGCGCTCCCGATGCGTGCTCGCCGGTCAGACCAGCCGCTCGGCCACCAGGCGGGCGGCGTCGGCCAGCAGCGCGTTGTTCGCGGTGTCGTGCTCGCGGGGACGGCCGGTGAGCAGCGAGATGACGATCGGCGCACCGGTGTCGGTCCAGGTCACGGCGATGTCGTTGGCCACTCCGTAGGCGCTGCCGCCGCCGGTCTTGTCCGCCGTGCGCCAGCTGCTCGGAACCCCGGCGCGGATCCGGGCGGCGCCGGTGGCGCTGCCGAGCATCCAGCCGGTGAGCCGGTCGCGTTCCGCCGGGCCGAGCACGTCTCCCAGCAGCAGGCGCTGCAGGCCGTCGCCCAGCGCCCTGGGCGTGGAGGTGTCGCGCTCGTCGCCGGGGATGGCGGTGTTGAGCTCGACCTCCCACCGGTCCAGGCGGGTCATCGGATCGCCGATGGCGCGGGCGAACTCCGTGATGGCCTGCGGGCCACCGAGTTCGCGCAGCATCAGGTTGGCGGCGGTGTTGTCGGAGTGCTGCACCGCGGCCGCGCACAGCTCGCCGACGGTCATGCCGGTGCCCACCCGGGTCTCGGTGATCGGCGAGTTCTTCACGAGCTGACCGGCGTCGTAGCGGATGACGCGGTCGAAGTAGCCGCCGGCGAGCCCGTGGGCGCGCAGCAGCGCCGCCGACGCGTAGACCTTGAAGGTCGAGCACAGCGCGACGCGCTCGTCGGCGCGGTGGGCGACGGTCCGCCCGGTGGCGACGTTGCGCGCGAACAACCCCAGGCGCGCGTCGTAGCGGCGTTCCAGCTCGGCCCACACGGGGTCCGGCCGGGGAGCCGGTACGACCGGCGTGGCGGACGGGGCGCTCGGCGCGCAAGCGGCCACCGGCGCGGCCAGCAACGCCGCCAGAACCGCCCGTCGACTCACGCGGATGTCATTGTGCTGCAACTGATTTCCCTCCAGTAGTACCGATTGCCCCAATCAAGCAGCCGACCGCTGATGGCGCCAATAAGAACTCGACCGGCTCCCGATAGCGCTTCGATATCGCCCCAGCGGAACCGCCGCCGAAGTCGCGAGAACTCCCGAAAAAATTCTTCAGACACCCCTTCCGGAGGGCCGCTCAGAGCAGGTCCGAGTCCGAATCGACCGGACGAACGGGAACCGGCGTCGGGGCGCAAGGAGATTCCCCGAACATCCCTAGAGGCGGCCGGAGCGCAGGTCCGTCACCGCGATCCGGGCGCACTCGGCGATCGCGGCGTCCACCCGCGGAAGCGACGGGTCGGCGCGCGCCGCGAGGGTGAACAGCGCCACCGCCACCGGTGCCTCGCCGTCGAACTCCACCACCGACACCTCGTTGCGTACGGCGCCGATCGTGCCCGTCTTCCCCGAGACCCGAACCCCCTGGAACGGGAATCCCGCCCGGACCCGGTGCATCCACGCCTGCTGGCCGAGCAGCCTGCGGACGAACGCGCACTGCTGCGGCGAGGCGACCGCGTCGGCCCAGATCAACTCCATCAGCCGCGTCATCTCGCGGGGCGTGGTGGCGCTGGCGTAGGACGGGTCGTAGGCGCGGACGGTGCGCGCCTCGTCGTTGTCGGCCAGCAGGGCGAACGCCTCGGAGGCGCTGGTGGCGCCCATCTCGCGGGCCAGCGCGGCGTGCGCGTCGGCGGTGCCGCCGACGACGCGGGTGCGCTCCAGGCCGAGGTCGGCGAGCGCGGCGGCCAGGGCGTCGAGGCCGATCGCACCCAGGATGACGTCCGCGGCGGCGTTGTCCGACACCGCGATCATCGAGGCCGCGAGGTCCCGCCAGGACATCCGCACCGGGTCCTGGAAGGTCGACACCCCGGTCGGACCGGGGGTGCAGGAACCGGGATCGAGCCGGATGGCCTCGCGCGGGTCGAGGGTTCCCGCGTCGAAGGCGCGGGCCAGCGCGACCAGCAGCGGGAGCTTGTAGACCGAGGCGGTGACCACGAGCTCGTCGGCGCCGAAGCCGAGTTCGTGATCACCTCCGCCGAGCCGCACCGCGTGCACCCAGCCCTGCGCGCCCGCGTCGGCGAGCACCTCCCGGATGCGCTGCGCGGCGTTCACGCCAGCTCCCGGAGCGCGGCTTCGAGCGCCTCGCACACGTCGGGCTGCGGAGCCGGGTCGGGCCAAACCACCCGGACCCGCAACGCGAGCTCGTCGCCTGCGGCGACGACGGCCACGCCGGGTGCGCGCACCTCGGGGTCGGTGCTGAGCGCGAACGCGCGTCCGGCGGCGACGGCGCCGAGCGCGTCGCGATCTCCGGGTGCGGGCAGGAACTCGGGGTCGAGGCCGCGTTCCCGGAGGGTGTCCACGAGCAGGTCGAAGGCCGCGGTGCCGTGGGCGCGCGGAGCGGTGGCGCAGACCAGCCCGCGCAGCGCGCGGAGCGAGGACTTCTCGGCCGCCGGGTGGTCGGCGGGCACGAGAAGTCGGCGCGGGATCTTGACCACCGACGAGGTCTGCAGGTCGCCGAGCAGCGCCGGGTGGTGCACGACCGCGCAGTCCAGCCGGCCGCCGGCCACGGCGTCGACCAGGTCGATGGTCGGGGCGGTGCTGACGATGACGGTGCGCGCCGACGGCTCCGGTGCCGCGTCGCGCAGGGCGGCGACCAGACCGGCGACCTGGCGATCTCCGAGGGCGGCGATGACGCCGATGCGCACCGCTCCCCTGTTCTCCCGCTGCCTGCGGGCCGCTTCGGCGAACTCGTCGGCCCCGGCGAGCAGCGTTCGCGCCCGGGGCAGCAGGTCGGCACCGGCGGTGGTCAGCCGCACGCCCCGAGACCCCCTGGTCAGCAGGGTGACGCCGAGCCGGTTCTCCAGCCGCTGCACTCCTTGGGACAGCGGTGGCTGGGTCATGCCGAGGCGGTCGGCGGCGTGCCCGAAGTGGCCTTCCTCGGCGACCGCGACGAAGAACCGGAGATGACGCAGGAGGTCCACACCACCGATCCAAGCACGAGGCCCGGAACGCGCTGCGCGCTCCGGACCTCGCCGACGTGCCGGTTCGCCTACCGCCGAACGACCACGACGACAGGAGTGCTCAGGGTGCGTGGTACAGGGCGCTGCCCTTGACGTACTCCTCCCACGGGACGGTCCAGTCCCAGATGTCGCCGTCGGCCGGGGTGAGCGGTCTGGTCGACCCGACGATCTCGACCGGGTCTCCGATCTGCGTGAACTCGAGGAACCACCTGCCGTCGGTGCTGGAGAGGTTGACGCAGCCGTGGGTGACGTTGCTCGACCCCTGCGCGCCCGTGCTCGCCGTGTTGGTGTGCACGTACTCGCCGTTGTTGGAGATCCGGACCGCGTTGGGCAGCACCTCGTCGTAGGCGCCCGCGGTTCCCCTGGCGGGTCCGCCCCAGCTCCAGGAGTTCATCCGCACCGAGTCGTGCCGCTCGGTGGCGACGTGGATGCCGTGCTGGGTCGGGTACGCCGGCTGCCCGTAGGAGGCGTCCATCTCCCTGATCTCCTTGCCGTCCTGGTAGACGGTGAAGGTGTGGGCGTTGACGTCGCCGACGGACCGCTGGTCGCGGCCGATGGTGAAGTTCGATTCGAAATTCTTGTCGCCCATCACCCCGGCGCCGGTGTCGATGCCGTAGAGGTCGGCGCGCACCTTCACCTTGGTGTCGGCCTTCCAGTAGTCCTTGGGCCGCCAGTTGACCTGGTCGTCGGAGTACCAGTTGAACGAGCCCTCGGTGGGCACGGAGGTTTCGATCTTCAGGCGGCGTTCGACGGCGGCGCGGTCCTTGACCGGCTTGTCGAAGTAGATCGAGACCGGCATCGCGATGCCGACGGTGTCTCCATCGCTGGGCCGGGTGCGCTCGACGTTGACGATGTCGGTCGGGGTGGCGGTGGTGAACGTCGAGTTCAGCGGCATCGACGGAACGCCGTCCTGGTCGTGGGCGACGGCGTGCACCTGGTAGGTCGTGCCGAAGGCCAGTGGTGAGTCGATCGTCCACTTGTGACCGCTGCGGGAGATCTTCCCCGGAACCGGTGCGCCGTTGGCCGTCACGTTGACCGAGGTCAGCACGCCGCGCTGCGCGGTGAGCTCCAGCGGTTCACTCGGTGACAGCGATGTCGTCCTGTCTGGAACCGAGGTCGTCACCGACGCCTCGGAAACGTCCGGCCCGCACGCCGTCAACGCGCACGCGACCAGGCTCGCGATGACTAGTTGGCACGCAACTGCCCCCCGCATACCGGCCTCCCCAAGAACCCTGCACCGTCTCGTTGGTAATCAGTAACTGTCCGTGCGGTGAGCGGGGTTCTCAACACGATCAAGCGGTGCGGGGTGGGCGATTCACGACTCGCCGAGGGATGTTGTTGACCAGCGAAGGCACAGTCCACGCTGATGAACGCTCCATCGAGTGGATTGAACGCAGCAGAAGCCCCATATCGGCTACCCGCAGTCGATTGCAAGCAGGACACACCAAGATCATGTAATTCGTTCGGTGGACATCATGTTGCGTCGTCAGAACCGGTGGCACGCATTGGGGTGAGACCATCGGTCTGTTTTGCCCGATATCGGCAGCTCAGGACGGTCTTCGCCCACGGCCCGCCGGTGGTCACGGGCCGGGCGGCGACACGGGCGCCGGGACCGGGTAGCGGATCGCGTGCTGCGATCCGCGCACCGCGGTGGGGCTGCCCTTGGGTTCGGTGCACGCGATGTCGTAGTTGGTGGGGCCGTCGGTGGTGTCGGACCCGTGCTTGCGCGGCGTGCCCTCGTACCCCGCGGTGCACGCCGGCGGGTTGAACATGTTGAGCACCAGACCGAGGTGACCGGTGCCGTCCGGTGAGAGCGTGTGGGTGAACGCCGAGATCATCGGCAGCGCGACCAGCGTCTGCTCCAGCGCGGGACCGCGCACGCTGGTCAGCTGCATGGTGGTGAGCAGGTTCGCGGCCACGATGCCGAAGTCGGTGCCCATCGAGCGCGTGAGCTCCTCCACCTCGGCGGCGGCGCCCGGCGCCTCCTGGATCGTCTTGCGCAGATCGGGGTCGGACTGCTTGAGCTGCCCGGAGATCTGCCGCAGCCCGGTGCTGAACTCGGTGAGGTTCTGCGCCTGCTCCTGCTGGGTGCGCAGGACGACGTCGCTGTTGTCCAGCAACCCCGTGGTCTGCGGCAGGTTCTGCTGCGCGGCGGTGGTGAACGAGCTGGTGGTGTCGAGCAGCTCCTGCAGGTGGGAGCCGGTTCCGTCGAAGGCGGTCCCGACCTCGGTGACCACCGTCCGCAGCTTGTCGGTCGGCACTCCCGCGACCAACCGGTCGACGTTGACCAGCAGCGATTCGGGCGCGGGCGGGATGGAGGTGCGCTCGATCGGGATCACCGAGCCCTCCTGGAGGTAGGGGCCGCCGCGGTGCTGCGGTTGCAGGTCGATGTACTGCTCGCCGACCGCCGAGCGGTTGGCCACCACGGCGCGGGCGTCCGCGGGGATCTGCGGTGCGCCGTCGTTGATGTGCAGGTCGGCGGCGATGCCCTCGCGGGACAGCCGCAGCGCGGTGACCCGGCCGACGGCCACGCCGCGGTAGCTGACCTCGGAGTTGGTGAACAGCCCGCCGGATTCGGGCAGCTGCACCGACACCGGGTAGCCGTTGGAGCCGAACAGCCGGTCCAGCCCGGCGTAGCGACCGCCGACGAAGCCCACGCCGACCACCGCGATGACCAGGAACAGCGCCAGCTGCACCTTCACCTTGCGCGCCATCATCAGGAACCTCCTCCGGACAGGCCCGGCAACAACCCGCCGTCCGGCTGCGTTCCGGGGATCGGCAGCGGCGGCAGCGCTGGCGCGCCGGGCGGCAGCGGGATGTTGGCACCGGACTGGCCGGAATCGGAGAGGCCCGGGATCGGGATCGGCGGCCCGGAGGACCGCGCGAAGTTCTCGTAGAGCGCGGACAGGTCCAGGTCGATGAGCACGTCGGTGTTCACGAAGTCGCCCTTGAGCGGGACCATCGCGTACTCCGGGAACGGGTAGGTCGACAGGAAGGCCATCGCCTTGGGCAGATCGGTGCCGGTCTTGGCGAGCTGCTGGAGCGTCGGCGCGAGCGCGTGCAAGTCGGCCACCAGGTCCTCGCGGCTGGCCTCGACGGTGCGGGTGGCCGTGCCGGAGAGCTTGTCCAGCGATTGCAGCATCCCGACCAGCTGACCCCGCTGGGCCTCGATCTCGCGCAGCCCCGGGGAGAGCCCGTCGAGGGCGGTGTTGATGTTGCCGGTCTGCTCGCGCAGGTTCGCCGAGAGCCGGTTGAGACCGTCGAGGGCCTTGGTGATCTCGCCGCGCTGGCCGTCGAGCCGGGTCACCACGTCGTTGACGTTGCCCAGCAGCGAGCGGATCTCCTCCTCGTTGCCGGTGAACGCCTTGTTGAGCTCCTGCACGATGGTCTGCAGCTGCTCGATGCCACCGCCGTTGAGCAGCAGCGACACCGCGCCGAGCACCTCTTCGATCTGCGGGTTGCGGTTGGTCCGGTCCAACGGGATCACCGCGCCGTCGGCGAGCTCACCGGCGGCGTTGTCGGGCGGTGGTGCGAGTTCGACGAACTTCTCCCCCAGCAGGCTCGACTGGCGCAGCCGCGCGTAGGCGTTGGCGGGCAACCGCACGTCGCCGTTGACCCGCAGGGTCACCATGGCGGTCGTGTTGTCGGCGCTGAGGTCGATGCGGTCGATGCGCCCGACCGCCACGTCGTTGACCTTCACGCTCGCCTGCGGCACCAGGTCCAGCACGTCGTGGAAGTGCACGGTCACCGCGTAGGGGTGGTCGCCGAGCTCGGCGCCACCGGGCAGCGGCGTGTTGTAGAGACCGGTGAAACCGGCTGGGCCGCAACCGGACACCAGCAGCAGCGACAGGGTTCCTGCCAGCAGCGCGCACCGTCTGGCCGTCATGGCGTCCCCGCCCCTCGCTTCATCGCGTCCACCAGCGGCAGCGGCACCGGGTTCTCGCCCTTGCCGAGCCGGTCCGGGACGTCGCCCGCACCGGTCTGGAGCTTGCCGAGCACGTCGGCGACCGACGGCAGCGGTGCCAGGCCCTCGACGACCGGGTTGAGCTTCTCGCAGGTGTCGCGCAGCGACTGCGGGATGGGCTCGGGAAGCGGCGTGACGTTGGCGATCAGCCTGCACACCAGCAGGATCGGCGGCTGCGCGAGCTCCTGCGGGTTCCAGCGGGAGGCCACGCTGCCCGAGGCCGAGTCGTAGGCGTTGATGAAGTTGGTCGTGGCCAGCGGCATCAGGTCCAGGACTTCGGCCAACGCTTCCCGCTGGTCGACCAGCGCCTGGGTGACGCCGGTGAGGTTGCGGACGTTGGAGGACATGTGGTCGCGGTTGTCGTGGACGAACCGCTGGACATCGTCGAGCGCGATCGCCAGCGAGTGCAGCGAGGTGCCCAGCTGCTCGCGCTCGGAGGCGAGGTAGCCGGTGGTGTCGGCCATCCGGCCGTAGAGCTCGCGGATCTGCTGGTCGCTCTGGGCCAGCGTGCCGGTGAACTGGTTGAGGTTGTCCACCGTGGCGAACAGGTCGTCCTGGTTCTCCGACAGGGTCGTGGAGAGCTCGCCGAGCCGCTTGATGGTGGTGTTGAGGTCCTGACCGTTGCCGTCCAGGGTGGCCGCGGTGGTGTTGAGGACGTCGTTGAGCGCGCCCTCGCGGTTGGCCCCGTCCGGGCCGAGCGCGGTGGACAGGGCGTTGACGCTCTTGTAGAGCTCGTCGAGCTCGGCGGGGGTCGCGGTGCGCTTGCGGTCGAGGACCGCGCCGGAGGCCATCACCTCGCCCTGCGTGTAGGCCGGGGTGAGCTGCACGTAGCGGTCGCTGACCAGGCTGGGCGCGACGACCACGGCGTTGGCGTCGGCGGGGATCCGCACCCCGTCGTCGACGTGCATGTCGACCCGCACCACCGGCCCTTCGGGCGTCACGGTGTCGATCTGGCCGACCTTGACGCCGAGCACCCGGACGCTGGAACCGGCGTAGAGGCCGACGGCCTTGTCGAAGTAGGCGGTGATGGTGGTGCCACCGGCCGACAGCGTCCACCACAGCGCTCCGGCGGTGACCAGGGCCAGCGCGCACAGCACGGCGATCATGCGGGTGAGCCTGCTCATCGGCCGCCTCCCTCGGGAACCGGGAGTTCGCACTCGGGGGTGTTGGTCTGGATCGGGCCCGCGTGGATCGGCGGCGGCAGCAGACCGCAGAAGTAGCCCTCGAACCAGCGGCCGTTGCTGATGGTGTTGTTGAAGCCCCGCACGTAGGGCTGGAGCGCTCCGATGGCCCTGTTCAGGTTGTCCTGGTTGCGCTTGAGCATCGCGGTGAGCTGGTCGAGCTGGTCGAGGGCGGGTTTCATCTGCTCCTGGTTGTCGGCCACCAGGCCGCGCAGCTGGTTCGAGAGGTTCTCGGTGCCCACCAGCAGTCCGCTGATCGCCTGCTTGCGGGCCTGCACCTCCGACAGCAGCAGGTTGCCGTCGGAGACGAGCTTGCTGACCTGCTGGTCGCGGTCGGCGACGATGCCCGAGACGTCACTGGCGTTGCGCATCAGGTCGGCGAGCTGCTGGTCCCGGGAGGCGATGGTCTGCGAGAGCTGGGACAGGCCGTTGACGGCCTGGTCCATGTGCTGCGGCGCGCCGCGCATGGTGTCGGACATGACCCGGAAGCTCTCGGCGAGCTTGCCGCTGTCGAGCTGCCCGGTGGTCTGGGTCAGCTGGTCGATGGCGTCGGGGATGTCGAACGGAGAACTGGTGTTGCCCACCGGGATCGGCTCGGACAGCTCCTCGTCACCGGCCGGCCGCAGGCCGACGAACTTCTCGCCGAGCAGCGTCTTGATCTGGATGTCGGCGCTGCTGCGGTCGCCGATCTCGCGTCCGTCCACTGTGAACGACACGAGTACGCGGTTGCCTTCCAGCGACACGTCGTCGACCTCGCCGACCTCGACCCCGGCGATCTGCACCTCGTTCCCCGGCTCCAGCCCGGCGGATTCGGCGAAGTAGGCCGAGTAGGAGTTGCCGGAGCCGATCAGCGGCAGGTCCTTGGCGGAGAACGCCGTCAGCGTCCCGACCACCATCAGCGCGATCGTGACGAGGCCGACGGTGACCTGGTTGCGGGCCCGTAGCGGTTTCATCGGCATCTCTCCGGCAACTGGGTCGTCGGCACGGGCAGGAGCGGGATGTTGATGTTGAGCTGGTCGATGCGGATGTTGCCGGTGACCTGGCACGAGTAGTAGTTGAACCAGCCGCCGTAGCTGACGGTCCGGGTCAGCCGGTCCAGCCGCCCCGGCATGGTCTGCAGCGTGTGGTCCAGCAGCGGCAGGTCCTTGTTGAGCAGCCCGGTGACGTCGCGCAGCGCCGCGATGTCCTGCTGCAGCGGTGGTCTGGCCTGCTCGACGAGCCCGGCGGTGGTGTTGGTCAGCTCGTCGAGGGCGCCGATGGCCTCGCCGACCGGCTCGCGCTGCTCGGCGAGCCCGGTGGTCAGCCGTTGCAGCGCGTCGATGAGCTCGGCCAGTTGCGGGCCGCGTTCGTTGACGTTGCCCAGCACGGCGTTGAGGTTGTCGATGACCTGACCGATGACCTCGTCCTTCTTCGCCAGCGTCCCGGTCAGCGACGCGGTGTGCGCCAGCAGGCTGTCGACGGTGCCGCCCTCGCCCTGCAGCACCTTCACCAGCTCGCCGGAGAGCTGGTTGACGTCCTCGGGGTTGAGGGCCTGGAACAGCGGTTTGAAGCCGTTGAACAGTGCGGTGAGGTTCAGCGCCGGGTGGGTGCGCTCCAGCGGGATCTCGTCGCCGGGCCGCAGCACGTCGGCCGGATCGCGCAGCGGCGCGTCCAGGGCGAGGTAGCGCTGGCCCGCGATGTTGCGGAACTTCACGGTGGCCTGGGCGTCGCGCGGCAGCTTCCGGGCGCTGTCGACGTCGAAGCGCACCAGGGCGTGGTCGTCGGCGTCGACTTCGAGCTCGGTGACCCGGCCGACCTTGACCCCGGCGATGCGCACGTCGTCGCCCTCGCCGAGTCCGGAGGCGTCGGCGAATCGCGCGGTGTACTCGTGGGCGTCGCCGGAGGAGTTGGCGGCGATGGTGGACACCAGGATCCCGGTCAGGGTCAGCGTGACCGCCACGAAGACGATCAGCTTGATCAGCGGTGCGGTGATCGACCTCATCGCACGGTCACCTCCGCGTTCCGGAACAGCGGCCCGACCAGCAGGCTCGTCCAGTCGGGGACGGCCTTGGGCTGGACCTGCAGACGAGGGGCCATCAGTGCGGCGAGCAGGTCGCGCTCCGGCTGGGAGTTGGCCACCGACGAGCTCGCCGACTGCGGCGAGGTCGACGCCGGCGCCCCGCCGGACTTCTTCCACGGGAACACCGCGTCGCGGTCCAGCGGCGGCTCGGGCTTGGTGGAGCCGTCGTTGAGCGGTCCACCCGGCGGGTACTGCGGGAACGTCTCCGGCGCCTCGACGAACGGGTAGCAGCGCGGACCGCGGTGCTCCAGGTTCTTCGGATCGTCCACACCGGGCAGGTACTTGCCGCGGCTGCCGGTGATCTCCAGGGTCATCCGCGCCATGTTCGGGGTGTCGGTCCCCTTGCCGAAGGTGAGATCGGCGTTCTTGGCACCGGCCTGGAACTGCTGGAGCATGCAGGGGTACTGCGGCGAGTACTTCGCCAGCAGCTCCAAAGTGGACCGCGAGGTGCCCGCCAGCCGGATGAAGTTGTTGCCGTTGGCCGACAGGAACCGGTCCATCTCGCCGCTGGCGCTGGTCAGCGCACCGGTCATCTGCTGGAGCTGACCGCGCTGCTCGACGACGGTCCGGCTGGTGGTGGTCAGGTCGTTGACCGCCTGCATCAGGTCGGGTGCCGCGTCGGCGTAGTTCTCGGCGACGTCGTCGACCCGGCTGATCACCGATTCCATCTTCGGCAGCGACGGGTCGAAGTCCTGCAGGTAGCGGTCGAGCTGCACCAGCGTGTCGCCGAGCTGCTCGCCGCGCCCTTCCAGCGCCTGGGAGACGGCGTTGAGGGTGGTGGAGACCTGCTGCGGTTGCACCGCCTGCAGCACCGGCATCAGGTCGCCGAGCACCTTCTCGACCTCCATCGCCGAGGCGCTGCGGTCCTGCGGTATGACGTCTCCCGCGCTCAACGTCGCCGAAGCCGCTTCCTCCGGGATGTCCAGGGCCACGTAGCGCTCGCCGAAGAGGGTTTTCGGCAGCAGCCGAGCGGAGGCGTTGGCCGGGATCATGCCCGCCTTCTCCGGTTGCAGCGCCAGCCTCAGGTCGGCGTGGCCGTTGCCCGCGTCGATGGCCCGCACCTCGCCGACCACGACACCGCGCACCTTGACGTCGGCGCCCGGCATCATCTGGTTGCCCGCGGTGTCGGCGCGCACGGTCACCGCGACGAACCGGGTGAACGCCTTGTTGTACATCCCGATCGTGCCCGCCAGGAACAGCCCGGCGACGACCAGGAACGCGATGCCCATCGCCTGGTAGCGGCGTCTGCTGCGCGCCTCGATCATCCGGCGATCCGAACCGTCGTGGTCGATCCCCAGATCGCCAGGCTGCAGAAGAAGTCGAGCACCGTCACCAGCACGATCGAGGTCCGCACCGCGCGACCGACGGCGATGCCCACCCCGGCCGGGCCGCCGCTGGCGGTGTAGCCGTAGTAGCAGTGGGTCAGGATCACCGCGACGCTGAAGACCATGACCTTGCCGAAGGACCACAGCACGTCCTCCGGAGGTAAGAACAGGTGGAAGTAGTGGTCGTAGGTGCCCGCCGACTGCCCGTAGACCCACACCGTGATCTGCCGCGACGCCAGGTAGGAACCCAGCAGCCCCACCACGTAGAGCGGGATGACGGCGGCGACGCCGGCCAGCACCCGGCTGGTCACCAGGTACGGAACGCTGCGCACACCCATGACTTCCAGCGCGTCGATCTCGTCGGAGATGCGCATCGCGCCGAGCTGCGCGGTGAACCCGCAGCCGACGGTGGCCGACAGCGCCAGACCGGCCGACAGCGGTGCCACCTCGCGGGTGTCGAAGTAGGCGGCGATGAATCCGGTGAGCGCGGCGGTCCCGAGCTGGTTCAGCGAGGAGTAGCCCTGGAGCCCGACGACCGCGCCGGTGGCCATGGTCATGCCGACCATCACACCGAGCGTGCCGCCGATGATGGCCAGCGCACCGCTGCCGAAGACGACCTCGGTGAGCAGCCGCATCGTCTCCTTGCGGTACTTGGTCAGCGTGACCGGCACCAGCGCCAGGGCGCGCACGTAGAACGAGAGCTGCCAGCCGAGGTTGGCCAGCACATCACCGGGCCGGGAGGCGGCCTTGGCGATGCGGCGCTGCACCGGGGCCGGTGTCGGCGGGGGTGTCGTTTCCAGGACTGCCATCTCACAAGCCCTTCGGCGGCACGAGTTGCAGGTAGATGCCCGTGACCAGCAGGTTGATCATGAACAGCAGCAGGAACGTGATGACCACGGCCTGGTTGACCGCGTCCCCGACGCCCTTGGGCCCGCCGGTGGGGTTGAGCCCCCGGTAGGCGGCGACGACTCCGGCGACGAACCCGTAGATGGCGGCCTTGATCTCGCTGACCCAGATGTCGGGGAGCGAGGCCAGCGCGTTGAAGCTGGCCAGGTAGGCGCCCGGAGTGCCGCCCTGCAGGATCACGTTGAAGAAGTAGCCGCCGAGCACGCCGACGACGCTGACCAGGCCGTTGAGCAGCAGCGACACCAGCACCGCGCCGAGCACCCTGGGCACGATCAGCCGGTGGATCGGCGAGATCCCCAGCACCTCCATGGCGTCGATCTCCTCGCGGATGGACCGGGCGCCGATGTCGGCGCACACCGCCGAACCACCCGCACCGGCCACCAGCAGCGCGGTGATCAGCGGGCTGGCCTGCTGCAGGATCGCCAGCGCGCTGGCCGCGCCGGTGAACGACTGGGCACCGATCTGCTGGGTCAGCGACCCCAGCTGCATCGCGATCACCGCGCCGAACGGGATGGCCACCATGGCCGTCGGCAGGATCGTGACGCTGGCGAAGAACCACGCCTGCTGGATCCACTCGCGCACCGCGAACGGCCGGCGCGGCGTGAGGCGCACGACCTCCCAGGCCAGCGTGGCGATCTTGCCCACGTGGCCGAGGGCCGTCGAGATTCCGGCGACCGGCGCGCTCATGGCCGCCGCTCCTGCATACCCATGCTTCCTCCCGGCCTCGTTGACGAGAAACGTGTGCGTACCGCCGTGCGCGATCCGCGTTAGGGGATCGAGAGCACGTCGTTGGCGGCGAACGAGCGCTCGGGATCGCGGTCGGCGAAGTAGCCGCCGAGGCCGTTCTCCAGGTCCTCCTGCGTCCAGAGCTCGCCGGGCGCGGCGAACTTCTGCTCGATGGTGGGCGGCGCGAGCAGGGCGACGGTGCCGCTGTGCACCACGAAGACCTGGCCGCTGATGTCCTTCGCGGACGGTCCGGCGAGGTAGACCACCAGCGGCGCGACGTGCTCGACCGACATCGGGTCCACGCCCTCGCCGGGGGCGTCGCCGAAGGTCTGCTCGGTCATCGCGGTGCGGGCGCGCGGGCAGATCGCGTTGGCGCGCACGCCCATCCGCGACATCGCGCGCGCCGTGGAGACGGTCAGCGCGGCGATGCCGCCCTTGGCCGCGGCGTAGTTGGGCTGTCCCGCGGAGCCGAGCAGGAACGCCTCGGAGGCGGTGTTGATGATGCTGCCGCACGTCGCGCCGGTGTCCTTGTACTCCTGGCGCCAGTGCGCGGTCGCGTTGCGGGAGAGCAGGAAGTGGCCGCGCAGGTGCACCCGCAGCACGTCGTCCCACTCCTGGTCGCTCATCTTGAACAGCATCCGGTCGCGCAGCAGGCCGGCGTTGTTGACCACCACGTGCAGCCCGCCGAGGCGTTCGGTGGCGGCGGCCATCATCTCGGCGGAGACGTCGGAGTCGGAGACGTCGCCGACGACCGCGACCGCCTTGGTACCGACCCCCTCGATCTCGGCGACCACGGCGTGCGCCGCGTCGGTGACGTCGTTGACCACGACGTTCGCCCCGGCCCTCGCGAGCGCGAGCGCTTCGGCCCGCCCCAGTCCCGCACCGGCTCCGGTGACGATCGCTACCTTTCCGTCCACACTCGACACGTGCGCCTCACCTCGGGTCGAAAGTGACGATCTGGCGCACCACCGAGTTGTCCCCGCTGCGCAGTGCGGCCAGCCCGTCGTTGATGTCCTCCAGCGGCAGCCGCCGGCTGATCATGCCTTCCAGGTCCAGCAATCCCGCCCGCCACAGCTCGACCATCCGGCCGGTGTCCCGGCGCGGATCGGCCGAGCCGTAGAAGGAGGGGACGATGTTCTTCTCGTTGATGAACAGCTCCTGGGCGGAGAACTCGACCTTCTGCTCCTCGCCGCCCGCCCCGACGATCACCGCGGTGCCACCGCGGCGTGCGGCGTCGTAGGCCGCGCGGATGGCCGTGGCCAGCCCCACGACCTCGAAGGCGTAGTCGAAACCGCGTCCGCCGGTGAGCTCTTGGCGAACCTCGGCCAGCCCGTCCGGCGTGGTGGCGTGCGTGGCGCCGAAGCGCAGCGCCGCCGCGTGCTTGGCCACCACCGGGTCGACCGCGACGATGCGCGAGGCACCGGCGATCCGCGCGCCCTGGACGACCGAGATCCCCACGCCCCCGCAGCCGATGACGACCACGGTGGAACCGGGCTCGACCCGCGCGGTGTTGAGCACCGCGCCGACGCCGGTGAGCACGCCGCAGCCGATCAGCGCGGCGGCCTCGTAGGGCACGTCGTCGTCGACCTCGACCGCGGCGTCGGCCGGGATCACGATCTCCTCGGCGAAGGTCCCGCACCCGGCGAAGCCGAAGGCGGACTCGCCGCCGACCTCGAAGCGGGGTGAGACGAAGGCGTTGACGGTGTGCACCTCGCAGAGGTGCGGCTGCCCGTTCAGGCAGACCGCGCAGCGGCTGCACGGCGGCACGAAGGAGAGCACCACCCGGTCGCCTTCGCGGAGGTGCGAGACCCGCTCACCTGCGGCGATCACGTCACCGGCGCCCTCATGCCCCATGATCCCGGGGGCGAGCGCGGGCAGTCCGCCGCTCATGGCCGACAGGTCGCTGTGGCAGATGCCCGACGCCCGGACCCGCACGCGCACCTCGTCGGGCCCCACCGCGGTGGTGGCCACGTCCGAGCGCACGTCGAGCTCGGGGTCGCCGATCTGCTTCAGCACGGCTGCCCTCATCGGCACGCTCCTCACCGGATCGCTCCCGCCACGGTGCGGGGTGGTGTTAGCCAACACACACTAGAATGTGTTCTCGCTCAGTATCAAGTGCCGCGTTCAGATGTGCTGATTCCGCTGAACATTCAGCCACTGAGCCAGTTCTCACAAATGAAAACTCGTTCTAGCGAATGGGGCCTTTCGGTCACATTCGGGTCACGGGATCGCGAGCGCGTCACCCCTCGGGCCTTCAACGAGCGAAGCCGGAGCCCGGTCACTGCTCCATTCGGACGCGACCTCGGGATGCGCTCCTTGCTTTTAGAACACGTTACACCTTTGATGGCGAGACGATGACCGCCTGGCCTCGACCGGATCGTGACCGCCGGTCTATGATTTTAGAAACGTGTTTCACAAGCGCGTACCACCCCGGGAGGATGCATGCGCATCGCCTACACGCCCGAGCACGAGAAGCTGCGGGAGGAGTTGCGCGCCTACTTCGCCGATCTGATGACGCCCGAGCTTCGCCAGGAGCTGTCGCAGGGCGATTACGGCGACGGCGGCGCCTACGAGCAGCTGGTGCGGCAGATGGGGGCCGACGGCTGGCTGGCACTGGGCTGGCCCGAGGAGTACGGCGGGCAGAACCGCAGCATGCTGGAACAGCTGATCTTCACCGACGAGGCGGCCATCGCCGGCGCCCCGGTCCCGTTCCTCACGCTCAACAGCATCGCGCCGACCATCATGCGGTTCGGCACCGACGAGCAGAAGTCCCACTTCCTGCCCAAGATCGCGGCCGGCGAGATCCACTTCGCCATCGGCTACTCCGAACCCGAAGCCGGCACCGATCTCGCCTCGCTGCGCACCACCGCCGTGCGCGACGGCGAGGACTACGTGATCAACGGCCAGAAGATGTGGACCAGCCTCATCCAGTACGCCGACTACGTCTGGCTGGCCTGCCGCACCGACCCCGACGCGCGCAAGCACCGCGGGCTCAGCGTGCTCGTCGTGCCCACCTCCTCCCCCGGCTTCTCCTGGACCCCGGTGCACACCGTGTCCGGGCCGACGACCAGCGCCACCTACTACTCCGACGTGCGAGTTCCGACGTCGTCGCTGGTGGGGACCGAGAACGAGGGCTGGCCGCTGGTGACCAACCAGCTCAACCACGAGCGCGTTGCGCTCACCTCCGCCGCCCCGCTGCAGCTGGCGCTGTCGGAGGTCCGGGACTGGGCGGCGCAGACCCGGTTGTCCGACGGGCGGCGGGTGATCGACCAGGAGTGGGTGCAGCAGCACCTCGCGCGGGTGCACGCCGGCGCGGAGTTCCTGAAGCTGATGAACTGGAAGATCGCCACCACCGCCGAGAAGCACCCCGCCCCGGCCGCGGCGTCGGCGACGAAGGTCTTCGGCACCGAGTTCGCCACCGAGGCCTACCGGCTGCTCATGGAGGTGCTGGGCACCTCGGGCTACGTCCGCTCCGGGTCGAAGGGCGCAGTGCTGGCCGGGCGGATCGAGCGGATGCACCGCTCGGCGCTGATCCTCACCTTCGGCGGCGGCACGAACGAGGTGCAGCGCGACATCATCGCCGCCGTCGGCCTCGGCCTTCCCCCCGCGAAGCGTTGACCCGCGGCGGTTCTGATCCGAACGGACCGGGCACGAAGGACTTCGCTCGCGGACGGTTCGGACCACGACCGCCCGGTCCCGCACACCAGCTCCCAGGAGGCGACATGGATTTCACCTTGACCGAGGCCCAGGAGGACCTGGCCGGGCTGGTCGGGCGCATCCTCGGCGACAAGGTCACCAACGAACGGCTGCGCGAGATCGACGCGCAGGACGACCGCTTCGACCGCGCGCTGTGGACCGAGCTGGCCAAGGCCGACGTGCTCACCGCGGCGCTGCCCGACGGCGGTTTCGGGCTGCTGGAGCAGTGCAGCGTGCTGATCGAGATCGGCCGCGCGGTGGCCCCCGTGCCCTACCTGCCGTCGATCACCATGGGCGCCACGACGCTCGCCGAGTTCGGCACCGACGAGCACCGGCAGCGCTGGGTCGAACCCGCCGCCCGCGGCGAGGTCGTGCTCACCGCGGCGCTGTCCGAGGACGGCGGCGCGGCCCCGGACTCCCCCGTCACCCGCGCCGAGCTCGACGGCGATCAGTGGGTGCTCACCGGCACCAAGGTCACCGTGCCCGCCGGCCCCATCGCCGACCTCGTGCTCGTCCCGGCCAGCACCGCCGACGGGCCGCGGATCTTCCTGGTCCGGCCCGGCGAACCCGGTGCGCGGATGCAGCGCCAGGAGATCGTCGACGGCGACAGCGAGGGGTGGCTGGAGCTGTCCGGCGTCCGCATCAGCAACGCCGACGTGCTCGGATCCGAAGCGCTGCACCAGCTCGTCGTCCGCGCGACGATCGGCGTGTGCGCGGTGCAGGTCGGCGTGCTCTCCGGCGCGCTGGAGCGCACCAGCGCCTACGCCGGGGAGCGGGTGCAGTTCGGCCGCCCGATCGGCACCTTCCAGGCCGTGGCGCAGCGGCTGGCCGACGGCTTCATCGACGTGGAGGCCGCCCGGCTGACCCTCTGGCAGGCCGCCTGGATGGCCTCTGAAGGCATGCCGTGCGCGGAAGAGGCCGCCACCGCGAAGTTCTGGGCCGCCGAAGCCGGGCACCGGTTGGCGCACACCGCGGTTCACGTGCACGGCGGCGTCGGCATCGACGTCGACCACGAGCTGCACCGCTACTTCGTGACCGCCAAGCGCGGCGAGTTCGCGCTGGGCGGAGCGACCGCGCAGCTGCGCCGGATCGGCGCGGGCCTGGCGGCGCGATGAGCTCCGCGCTGTCGCGGCCGGAGGTGATGCCGACGGTCACCGAACTGCTGCTGGCCAGGGCCGACGACGGCCGGCCGGGACTGCGCGCCGAGGACGGCGAGTGGACCTGGGCCGAGCACGTCCGGCACAGCGCGCGGCGAGCCGCGCTGCTGCGCGAACTGCTGCCCTCCGACGGGCCGCCGCACATCGGCGTGCTGCTGGACAACGTCCCGGAGTTCTCCTTCCTCCTCGGCGGTGCCGCGCTGTCGGGTTCGGTGGTCGTCGGCCTCAACCCGACCCGCAGGGGTGCGGCGCTGGAGCGCGACATCCGCCTGGCCGACTGCCGGATCGTGCTCACCGACGCCGCCTACGCGCCGCTGCTGGAGGACCTGGACCTCGACGGGATCGAGGTCGTCACGCTGGATTCCTGGCACCGCGAGCTCGACCGGCACGTCGGTGCGCCCCTGAACCCGGTGCCCGCCCACGGCGACGACCTGCTGGTCCTGGTGTTCACCTCGGGCACCGGTGGCGATCCGAAGGCTGTGCGCTGCACCCACGCCAAGATCGCCTACCCGGGCCGGATGCTGGCCGAGCGCTTCGGGCTCGGCGGCGAGGACGTCGCCTACATCTCGATGCCGCTGTTCCACTCCAACGCCCTCATGGCGGGTTGGTCGGTCGGACTGGCGGCGGGCGCGGCCCTGGCGCTGCGGCCGAAGTTCTCGGCCTCCGGATTCCTGCCGGACGTGCGCCGCTACGGCGCGACCTACGCCAACTACGTCGGCACCCCGCTGTCCTACGTGCTGGCGACTCCCGCGAGACCGGACGACGCCGACAACCCGCTGCGCGTTGTCTACGGCAACGAGGGCAACCAGCGCGACATCGCTCGTTTCGCGGAGCGCTTCGGCTGCCACGTCGTCGACGGTTTCGGCTCCTCGGAGGGCGGCATCGCGGTCACCCGGACCCCGGACACCCCTCCCGGCGCGTTGGGCAAGGCCACCGACGGGGTCGCGGTGTTCGACCCGGACACCGGGAAGCCCTGCCCTGCGGCGGAGTTCGACGACTCCGGCCTGCTGCTCAACGGCGAGGCGGCGATCGGCGAGCTGGTCAACACCACCGGGCCCGGCTGGTTCGCCGGCTACTACGGGGCACCGGAGGCCGACGCGGAGCGGATGCGCGACGGCATGTACTGGAGCGGCGACCTCGGCTACCTCGACGCGAACGGGTTCTGCTACTTCGCGGGGCGTTCGAGCGACTGGCTCCGGGTGGGCGGCGAGAACCTGGGCGCAGCGCCGATCGAGCGAATCCTGCTGCGCCACCCCCAGATCCAGGAGGCCGCGGTCTACGCGGGACCGGCGGAGGTGGGTGACTCGGTGATGGCGGCGATCACCACCACCGACGGGTTCGACCCGGCGTCGCTGGACGACTTCCTGACGGCGCAGGCGGATCTGGGCCCCAAGCAGTGGCCGAGCTACGTCCGGCTGGTGGCCGAGCTGCCCCGGACCTCCACGCACAAGGTGCTCAAGCGCGAGCTCGCCGCCGAGGGCGTTCGGACGCGCGATCCGGTGTGGCGCCCCGTCGAGGGCACCTACCACCCTCAAAATCTATAACTTGTTCTAATTTCCTCCAATCGAGCAACACCTACAGATGGCGTGGCCGACCCCTATTCCTATAACCTGTTTCACATACAACACGTAACTGATGGAGGGACGCGATGAGCGGGACGGAGCGTGAGCACGGGGTGCGCACGATCGATGCCGGTGCCCCGCCACAACGGTTCGCCCGGGGGTGGCACTGCCTGGGCCCCGTCGAGGAGTTCCAGGACGGCAAGCCGCACGCGGTGCACGCGTTCGGCACCAAGCTCGTGGTCTTCGCCGACAGCAAGGGCGAGCTGCACGTGCTCGACGGCTACTGCAGGCACATGGGCGGCGACCTCACCCAGGGCGAGATCAAGGGCGACTCGGTGGCCTGCCCCTTCCACGACTGGCGCTGGGGTGGCAACGGCCGCTGCACCTCCATCCCCTACGCCAAGCGGGTTCCCGGCCGCGCCCGGACGCGCTCGTGGCTGACGCTGCAGGAGAACAAGCAGCTGTTCGTCTACCACGACCCGCAGGGCAACCGGCCTCCGGCGGAGGTCACGATCCCGCGGATCGACGAGGTCTTCACCGACGAGTGGTCGAACTGGACCTGGGACCGCGTGCAGATCGACAACTCCAACTGCCGCGAGATCATCGACAACGTCGTGGACATGGCGCACTTCTTCTACGTGCACTTCGCCTTCCCGACGTACTTCAAGAACATCTTCGAGGGCCACGTCGCCACCCAGCACCTGCACTCGCGCGGACGTCCCGACGTGGGCGCCTCGCAGGGCAACTACGCCGGTGACGACACCACGCTGCGCTCGGAGGCCAGCTACTACGGGCCGTCGTACATGATCAACCGGCTGTGGACCGAGTTCAAGGGCACGCCGATCGACGCCTACCTCATCAACTGCCACTACCCGATCTCGCCGACGAGCTTCGTCCTCCAGTGGGGCGTTTCGGTCAAGAAGCTGCCCGGCCTCGACGACGAGCAGGCCGACATGGTGGCGGGCAAGTTCGCCAAGTCCTTCGGCGTGGGGTTCCTCCAGGACGTGGAGATCTGGCGGAACAAGTCGCGGATCGACAACCCGCTCCTGGTCGAGGAGGACGGGCCGGTCTACCAGCTCCGCCGCTGGTACGACCAGTTCTACGTGGACGCCGAGGACGTCAGCGAGGAGATGACCTCCCGCTTCGAGTTCGAGGTGGACACGACGCGGGCCGTGCAGGCGTGGGAGGCCGAGGTCGCCGAGAACCTGGCCCGCCGCGAGGCGGAGGGAGCCCGCACGTCATGACGGCCGCCCGCACCGACGTCCCGGCCAGCACGGCCGCCGATCAGCGGCTCTACCTGGAGGGAGGCCTGCGCCCGCTGCCCTGCACCACGTGCGGGGTGCGGGTGCTGGTCAAGAAGCTCAGCCCCGAGCAGACCAGCATCCAGTGGACCACCTCGACCGGCGACTGCCCGGAGATCGCCGCCCGCATCGCCGAGGGCGCGCACCCGGCGCTGGTGGACACCTGCCCCCGGTTGCGCGCCACCATCGAGCACGCGCTCCGCGAAGGCGTTCTGGAAGTTCCCGAAATCAAGGAGTGATTTCCGAGAACACAGGTGGAACGGGTTACCGATCACACCGTGTTAACGTGATCTTGCGGTTGGCGCGCCAACGCCTTTCCGCCGATGCGCTAGGGGGCGTTGCGCCGATGAGTTCTGCCGCCAACCGGAACGGCCAGGGCGGACACGCGCTCAACGCGATGGCCGATGACGAGCTCACCGCCACCGCCCAGCGCGACCGCCGCAAGCGGATCCTCGACGCGACCGTCGCCCTGGCCGACAAGGGCGGTTTCGACGCGGTGCAGATGCGCGCCGTCGCCGAGCGCGCCGACGTCGCGCTGGGCACGCTGTACCGCTACTTCCCGTCCAAGGTCCACCTGCTGGTGGCGAGTCTCGTGCGCGAGCTCGAGCGGATCCAGGAGCGCCTGGACCGCGCGCCGATCCGCGGCGATTCGCCCTACGAGCGGCTGCTCTTCGTGCTCAGCCGGCTCACCAGGGCCTTCCAGCGCAACCCGAACCTCTCCGAGGCGGTCACCCGCGCGCTGATGTCGGCGGACGCCTCGGCGGCCACCGAGGCCGACCTCGCCAACCGCATGATGGAGGCCATGTTCATCGCGGTGATGAGCGACGGCGAGCCCAGCGAGGAGCAGGTGGCCGTGGCCCGCGTGATCGGCGACGTCTGGCTGTCCAACCTCGTCGCCTGGGTAACCCGCAGAGCCTCCGCCACAGACGTCGCCAACCGCCTCGAACTCACAGTAAGACTACTCCTCCGATAAATCCCAACGAGGCAGAACACGTTATCGTTTGGGGAGGAAGAACAACGCAAGCGGCGAAAGCCGCTCTCTCTTTCACCACCCTCGCAACCGGCACCGCCGCGGGTTCTTCAGCGGCTTCGTGGCGAGCACGCCGCGACGCCGTGTATCGGACATACATCAGGAGCGGCGCACGGAGTCCACGGAGCCGCTCAGGTTCCGCCACCTGCACCGCCACGCAAAGAGACCACGTTAGGCTCACCGCATGTCCGAGCCCGTCCGTCAGTTCGTGGAAGGCAAACGCGCCGAGACCGTTCGCCGGTTGCTCGACGCCACGCTCGAAGAGCTGGAGGAGCGCGGCTTCGGAGCGCTGACCGTGCGGTCGGTGGCCGAACGCGCCGAGGTCTCCCGCGCCACCGCCTACTCCTACTTCTCCTCCAAGGAACACCTGGTCACAGCCGTGTTCTGGAAGCGCGTCCAGGCGTTGCCGCCCAGCGGGCAGGACCGCACCGGCAAGCCCGGCGCGGACGTCGCGCAGGTGGTGGACACGATCGCTCGGATGCTGGCTTCCGAACCGGCCCTGGTGCGGGCCTGCACCACGGCGCTGCTGGCCGATCAGCAGGAGGTCAAGCGGCTGCGCGACGAGATCGGCCGTGAGGTCTACCGGCGGCTGAACGACGCCGTCGGCGAGGCCGATCCGTCGGCGCTGGAGGCGGTGATGACGGCGTTCGTGGGTTCGCTGGTGCTGGCGGGCAGCGGGTACCTGCCGATGGACAGGATGGCCTCGCACCTGGCGGGCATCACCGACCGGGTGTTGCCGCCGGCTGATCGTTGATGCTGCGCAGCACGCTGTCGCGGGCGGCGGGCGGTAGCTGGTCGAGCATGCCCATGACGCGGTTCTTCCGCCGCTGCACGGCCTGACGCTCCGGGAGCCCGGCGCTGACGGGCAGCTGCGGCGGCACGCCGACGACGCGCTGCTCGGCGGCCATCTGCCCGCTGGCCAGCCACTGGCGCTCGCGGTCGATGCTCGCCTGGTCCTTCTCCTCGCTCATCCCGATCGGACCGGTCTTGTCGCCGCTGAGGAACTGCGCCACCACCGGGTCCTCGCTGGTGAGCAGGACTTCGCGCGGTCCGAACAGGACGAGTTCGCGGCGGAAGAGCATGCCCAGGTTGTCCGGCACGGTCCGGGCCAGGTTGATGTTGTGGGTGACGATCAGGATCGTGGCGTCCAGGTGCGCGTTGATGTCGATGAGCAGCTGCGAGAGGTAGGCGGTGCGCACCGGGTCGAGCCCGGAGTCGGGTTCGTCGCAGAGGATGATCTGCGGGTCGAGCACGAGCGCGCGGGCGAGGCCTGCGCGCTTGCGCATCCCGCCGGAGATCTCCCCCGGCAGCTTGTCCTCGGCTCCGGACAGGCCGACCATCTCCATGCGTTCGAGCACGATGCGGCGGATCTCGGCCTCGGTCTTGCGGGTGTGCTCGCGCAGCGGGAAGGCGACGTTGTCGAACAGGTCCATGGACCCGAACAGCGCCCCGTCCTGGAACAGCACGCCGAAGAGCTTGCGGATCTCGTAGAGCTCGTGCTCGCTGCACGAGCAGATGTCCACGCCGTTGACCAGGCAGCGCCCGTTCTCCGGCTTGAGCAGCCCGATCATGGACTTGAGGAACACCGACTTGCCGGTCCCGGACGGGCCCAGCAGCGCCGAGACCTCGCCCTGCGGCAGGGTGAATCCCACGTCCCGCCAGATCGTCTGCGGCCCGAAGGACTTGCTCAACCCCTCGATCACGACTTCAGCGCCCACACCCACTCCTCACGTCGACGTCGCAGGATTCACCAGGCGAGCATCGGAACCGCTTTCGCGGCACCGCGTTTCAGCGCCGGTAGTAGGCGTGGGTGGCGGTGGCTCCACCGTCGGCCACGAATTCGGCGCCCGTGCAGTAGGTGCTCTCCTCGCCGGCGAGGAAGACCACGAGTCCGACGATGTCCTCGGGCTGGCCGATGCGGCCGAGCGGGACCATCTCGCCGATCGGGCTGAGGTCGGTTCCCTCGCCGGTGAACTCCCGGGTCATGCCGGTGTCGAACATGCCGGGGTGCACGGAGTTGACGCGGATGTTGCGCGGCCCGAGCTCCATGGCCGCGGCCTTGGTCATGCCCCGGATGGCGAACTTGCTCGCCGTGTAGGCGATCAGGTGCGGCATGCCGCCGAGGCCTTCGACGGAGGAGAAGTTGACGATCGAACCGCCACCGGCCTCGGTGAGCGCGGGTGCCGCGGCGCGCATTCCGAGGAAGGTGCCGAACTGGTTGACCCGCACGATGCGCTCGTAGTCGGCCAGCGAGGTGTCCTCCAGCGCGGAGAACATGAGCACACCGGCGTTGTTGACCAGGATGTCGAGCCGACCGAAGCCGTCGGCGGCCTGGGCGACGGCGGCGCTCCAGTCGTCCTCCTCGGTGACGTCGAGGTGCGCGTAGCTCGCGGATTCGCCGAGCTCGTCGGCGAGTTCCTTGCCCGGTGCGTCGAGGATGTCGGCGATGACCACCGAGGCGCCTTCGGCTACGAAGCCGCGCGCGATGGCCGCGCCCTGCCCCCGCGCCGCGCCCGTGACCAGTGCGACCTTTCCCGCGAGCCGTCCCATGCGCCGCCCTCCCTGCCGAGCCGAAGCCGTCCGCATGCGAGACTAGAACACGTTCTCGACAAAAGGGAACCCACCTCGCAGCGCAGCCTTGAAAGCGGATGAACTTGTTCTCGATTCAGCCCTCGGCGGGCTTGCCGGACCGAGCCGAGCCGTACTAGCGTCTGGACACATGTCCAGTGGTGTCGTGTTCAGCCCGTACGACTACGCCGTGCACGCCGACCCCTACCCGACCTACGCGCGGCTGCGCGACGAAGCGCCGGTCTACCACAACGCCGAGCTCGATTTCTGGGCGCTGTCGCGGTATTCCGACGTCGCCGCGCTGTTCCGCGACAACACCCGGCTGTCCAACGCCAACGGAGTCACGCTGGATCCGGCGGCGTGGGGTCCCTACGCGCACAAGACGATGTCGTTCCTCGCGCTCGACGACCCCCGGCACAACCGGCTTCGCTCGCTGGTCTCCCGCGGCTTCACCCCGCGCCGGGTGCGCGACCTGCAACCCCGCATCCTCGAACTCGCCCGCCGCCACCTGCATCCTGCGCTGGAGTCAGGCGAGTTCGACTTCGTGGCCGACTTCGCGGGCAAGTTCCCGATGGATGTGATCTCCGAGCTGATCGGCGTCCCGGAAGCCGACCGGGACCGCTTGCGGGAACTCGCCGACACGCTGGTGCACCGCGAGGAAGGCGTTTTCGACGTCCCGCAGACGGCGATGGAAGCCGCGCTGCACCTGGTCGCCTACTACTCCGACCTGCTCGCCGAGCGCCGCCGGAAACGCGCCGACGACCTCACCTCGGCACTGCTGGACGCGGAGATCGACGGCGACCGGCTCAGCGACGAGGAGATCATCGCGTTCCTGGTGCTGATGGTCGTCGCCGGCAACGAGACGACCACCAAGCTGCTGGCCAACGCCGCCTACTGGGCTCATCGCAATCCCGAGGAGCAGGCCAAGCCCTTGATCGACCCCGGGCGCGTGACCGACTGGATCGAGGAGACGCTGCGCTACGACACCTCGACCCAGGTCATCGCGCGCACCGCCACCGAAGAGATCCGGCTGCACGAGACCACGATCCCCACCGGTGCTCGGGTGCTGCTGATGCCCGGATCGGCCAACCGCGACCCGCGCGCCTTCGACGACGCCGACCGCTACGACCTCGACCGCAGTGCGGACACCAAGATCGTCAGCTTCGGCGGCGGAACCCACTTCTGCCTCGGCGCGCACCTCGCGCGGCTGGAGGCGCGGATCGCGCTGACCGAGTTCGTCGAGCTGGTCAAGTCCTACGACGTCGACACCGACCGCGCGCAGCGGGTGCACTCCAGCAACGTGCGCGGCTTCGCGACCCTGCCCGTCCGCGTGGAAAGCAGGTAGCCATGCCCAGGTTCGAACCGAACCCGCAACGCCGACCCACCGCGATCGCCGGTGCGTCGGCCGGGATCGGCGCGGCCACCGCCCAGGCCCTGGCCGCCTCCGGTCACCCGGTGGCGCTCGGCGCGCGCCGCGTCGACAAGTGCCGGGAGCTGGCGGAGAAGATCCGCGCCGACGGCGGCCAGGCCGTCGCCGTGCCGCTGGACGTCACCGACGAGGACTCGGTGACGGCGTTCGTGACCAGGACGACCGAGGAGCTCGGCGACATCGAGGTCCTGGTCTACGGAGCGGGCGATCTCGACGCCGACCTGGTGCACGAGATGGAGGGGGCGCGCTTCCAGGGCCAGCTCGACGTGCACCTCGGCGGAGCTCACCGCCTCACCTCGCGGATCGTGCCCGGGATGGTCGACCGGCGGCGCGGTGACGTGGTGTTCATCGGCTCCGACGTGGTCCCCAAGCCCCGGCCCCGGATGGGCGCCTACGTGCCGGCCAAGGCCGGGCTGGAGGCGATGGCCCGGACGATGCGCATGGAGCTGGAGGGCACCGGGGTGCGCGCCAGCATCGTGCGGCCCGGCCCCACCTTCACCTCGATGGGCATGCAGTGGGACGAGAAGACCACCGAGGCCGTGCTCAACGACTGGGTGAAGTGGGGCCTGGCGCGGCACCCGTACTTCCTGCGCGGGTCCGACATCGCCGACGCCGTGCACCACGTGATCTCCGCGCCGCGCGGCGTGCACCTGAGCTTGATCGAGGTCGAACCCGAAGCACCGCTGGAGGAGAGATGACGCTGCTCGCGCCGAAACAGGTCTCCGGTGGCCAGGACGAGCACGGCCACCTCGAAGAGCTGCGCACCGACCCGATCGCGCTGATGCGCCGGGTCCGCGAGGAGTGCGGTGACGTCGGCACCTTCGACCTGGCCGGGCGGCGGGTGGTGCTGCTGTCGGGAGCCGAGGCCAACGAGTTCTTCTTCCGCGCCTCCGACGACGACCTGGACCAGGCCGCCGCGTACCCGTTCATGACGCCGATCTTCGGGCAGGGCGTGGTGTTCGACGCCCCGCCGGAGCGGCGCAAGGAGATGCTGCACAACCAGGCGCTGCGCGGCGAGCAGATGCGCGGCCACGCCCAGACCATCGACGCCGAGATCGCCCGCATGGTGGCCGGGTGGGGCGATGAGGGCGAGATCGACCTGCTGGACTTCTTCGCCGAGCTGACGATCTACACGTCCTCGGCGTGCCTGATCGGCAAGCGGTTCCGCGACCAGCTCGACCACCGCTTCGCCGAGCTCTACCACGAGCTGGAGCGCGGCACCGACGCGCTGGCCTACGTCGACCCCTACGCGCCGATCGAGAGCTTCCGGCGTCGGGACGAGGCGCGGGCCGGCCTGGTGCGGCTGGTGCAGGAGATCATGGACGGCCGGGCCGCCGCCGGCACACCGCCGCGCGACGAGCGGGACATGCTCGACGTGCTGATGTCGGTCAAGGACGAGGCCGGTGAGCTGCGGTTCAACGCCGACGAGATCACCGGGATGTTCATCTCGATGATGTTCGCCGGGCACCACACCAGCTCCGGCACGGCCGCGTGGACGCTCATCGAGCTGCTCCGCAACCCGGGCGTGAGGGACGGGGTCGTCTCCGAGCTCGACGAGCTCTACTCCGACGGTTCGGAGGTGAGCTTCCGCTCGTTGCGGGCGATCCCGCGGCTGGAGGGCGCGATCAAGGAGGCGCTGCGGCTGCACCCGCCGCTGATCCTGCTGCTGCGCGTCGCTCAGGACGACTTCGAGGTGCGCGGGCAGCGGATCGAGCGCGGTGACTTCGTGGCCGCCACTCCCGCGATCTCCAACCGGATCCCGGAGGACTTCCCCGAGCCCGATTCCTTCCACCCGGAGCGCTACGCCGAACCGCGCCAGGAGGACCTGGTCAACCGCTGGACGTGGATCCCCTTCGGAGCCGGGCGGCACCGGTGCGTGGGGGCGGCGTTCGCGATGATGCAGCTCAAGGCGATCTTCTCGGTCCTGCTGCGGGACTTCGGCTTCGAGCTCGCGCAGCCTCCGGAGTCCTACCGCAACGACCACTCGAAGATGGTCGTCCAGCTCGCCCAGCCGTGCCGGGTGACCTACCGACGCCGGAAGGAGACCTGATGCGAGTCGTGTGCGATCTCGACCTGTGCCAGGGCCACGCGATGTGCGAGGTGGAGGCGCCGGAGGTGTTCTCGGTCCCCAAGCGCGGCAAGGTCGACGTGCTGATCGACGAGCCGCCGGCGGATCTGCGCGCCGAGGTGGAACGTGCCGTTCGGGAGTGCCCGACGCAGGCCCTGAGCATCGAGGAGGCTTGACATGCCCGCATACCCTCGGGAAGAACTGGAACGCATGGTCCAGCACTGGCTGGACGAGAACGAGCGCTGCGAAGGGCTCGGCGACTGGAAGCCGCTCGCGCAGCTCTACACCGAAGACGCCACCTACGGCTGGAACACCGGGCCCGACGAGGACTTCATGACGGTGGGGCGCGACGAGATCCGCGACATCGCCCTCGGCGTGGAGATGGAGGGCCTGCACGGCTGGAGCTACCCGTACCAGCGGGTGCTCATCGACGACGTCAAGGGCGAGGTGATCGGGTTGTGGAAGCAGATCGCCGACGCGAAGCGGCCCGACGGCAGTCCGTACCAGGTCGCCGGCATCGGCGGCAGCTGGTTCCGCTACGGCGGGAACATGCGGTGGTCGTGGCAGCGGGACTTCTTCGACTTCGGCAACGCCGCGCACCTCTTCCTGGAGATGATCAGAGCGGACGTGCTCTCGCCCGGGATGAAGCAGCGCATGGAGGTCGCCGCGTCTGGCCTGCCGCAGCCCGGCCACTACCGCAAGGGCACGGCGCCGGTCGAGCTGTGGTGACCTGCGAGCAACGGGAGGAACGATGAAGATCGTGGTCGACTTCGACCTGTGCGAGGCCAACGGCATGTGCGAGGCCGTCGCACCGGACGTCTTCGAGATCGACGATGACGACAACCTCAACATCATCGCCGAACCCACGCCCGAACTGCGGGATTCGATCGAGCAGGCCGTGCACTCCTGCCCGAAGGCCGCCCTGTCGCTGGAAGACTGAGACCATGCCGAAAGAACGTCCTCCGCAGCTGGATTCGCCGATCGTGGGCAAGGTCATCAAGGTGGCTTCGCGGGCCAACACCCGGTTGTACCGCGCCACCGGCGGGCGGCTGGGCGGCAACTGGCGCATCGGCGCCGGCTTCCGCAAGAGCGTCCCGATCTGCCTGCTGACCACCACCGGCCGTCGCAGCGGCCGGCCCCGGACCGCTCCCCTGCTGCACATGCCCGACGGCGACCGGGTCGTCCTGGTCGCCTCGCAGGGCGGCCTGCCCCAGCACCCGGCCTGGTACCACAACCTCAGGGCGAACCCGGAGGTCACGGTCCAGGTCAAGCGCGACGTCCGCCGCATGCGCGCCCGCACGGCGAGCCCGGAGGAGCGGGCCGAGCTCTGGCCCCGCCTGCTGGAGGTCTACGCGGACTTCGACGACTACCAGTCCTGGACCGAACGCGAGATCCCGGTGGTCATCTGCGAACCCGCCTGACCGGCCACCTTCGAGTTCCGCGCGAGGATTCGAGTCGAAAGTTCTGGACTCCCCTCTCGCGCGAATTCGAAGAACCAAGTCCTATCGGGTGATGTTGAGCTTGCCTGCGAGCCGGTGGAAGTACTCCGCGACCCACTGCTCGCCCTTCTCGGGGAACCCGAAGAGGACTTCGGTCACTCCGAGCTCCTCCCAGCGGGCCAGCGCGTCGAAGTCGGGCTTGCCCGACAGCGCCACGATCTGGGGCCGGCCCTCGCGGCCCGCTTCCTTCCAGGTGCGCTGGAGGAGGGCGACCTTCTCGTCGATCTCGCCCTCGGTGGGGGTGGTGATCCAGCCGTCGGCGGAGCGGGCGATCCAGCTGAAGGTCTTCTCCGTGCCGCCGGCACCGATGAGCACCGGTGGCCGCGGCTGCTGGACCGGCTTGGGCCAGGCCCAGCTGGGGCCGAAATCGACGTGCTCACCGTGGTATTCGGCTTCCTGCTGGGACCACAGCCGCTCCATGGCCTCCAGGTACTCGCGCAGCACGGTGCGGCGCTTGGCCTTGGGCACGCCGTGGTGGGTCAGCTCGTCGATGTTCCAGCCGAACCCGGATCCCAGGCTCACCCGCCCGCCGGAGAGGTGGTCCAGCGTGGCGATGGTCTTGGCGAGGGTGATCGGGTCGTGCTCCACCGGCAGCGCCACGGCGGTGGCGAGCCGGATCCGCGAGGTCACCGCCGCGACCGTCGACAGCGCCACCCACGGGTCCAGGGTCCGCAGGTAGCGGTCGTCGGGGAGTTCCCCGGTGCCGGTGCCCGGGTGCGCGGCCTCGCGCTTGACCGGGATGTGGGTGTGCTCGGGCACCCAGTAGGAGTCGAAACCCGCCTCTTCAGCGGCTTTCGCTGCGACCGCGGGGGCGAGACCGCGGTCGCTGGTGAACTGCACGATTCCGTACTTCATGAGCGGTCCTTTTCGCCGAGGATCTTCTCGATGCGCATGGTGAACTTCGTGCCCAGCGGCCAGCCGACGTAATGGGTCAGGAACAAGCCGATCTCGCGCAGCTGATCGGCGTCCAGCTCCTCGTTGCCCAGCGCCGCCCGCACCTGGATGTCGGCGACGTCGTCGAGCCCCTGAGCGGCCAGCGCGCCCAGCAGCAGCAACCGCCGATCGCGCAGGCTCAGCCCGGGCCGGGACCAGATCTCGGCGAAGAGGTGGTCGACGGTGACGGCGAAGAAGTCGCCCGGCCCGTCGGAGACCTCCCAGCCGTAGACCTCGCCCATCTTGGCCAGGCCGCGTTGTCGCTGCTCGTCGCTCATGCGTCCTCCTTCGCCACGCCGAGTCCGGCCGCCAGGTCGCGCAGCGCCCGCTCCCCCAGCGGCAGCTCCACGCCGAGCCGCTCACCGAGCCGCAGGGCCAGCGCGAGGTCCTTCTCGCCGAGTTCGCTGACGTTGCGCAAGATCGGGTACCAGTTGTCCGACGGGTCCAGCGGCGCGGTGTCGCCGCGCAGCATGATCGCTCCGGGCCCGCCGGTGATGGCGTCGGTGTGCCGCACGATCTCGCCGAGCTCGCGCAGGTCGATCCCGGAGGCTTCGGCGAGCCGCTGGGCCTCGGCGGCGGCGGTGAAGGCCACGAAGTGCAGCAGGTTGCGGGCCAGCTTGCAGCGGGTTCCCGCACCGACCTCGCCGGCGTGCACGACGAGTCCGGCCCAGTGCCCGAAAACGGCTTCGCAGCGCCTGAACGCGTCCTCCGAGCCGCCGACCATGACGGCCAGGTCCGCCCGGTCGGCACCGACCGCACCGCCGCTCACCGGCGCGTCGACCAACGAAACCCGGTGCAGCGCAGCGAGTTCCGCGAGCCGGGGCGCGGTGTCCTCGCCGATCGTGGAGTGGATGGCCAGGACCGTCCCCTCGGCGGCCCCGGCGAGCAGCCCGTCCGGACCGCACACCACCTCCTCGACCTGCGCGTCGTCGCGCACCATCACCGAGATGACGTCGGCCTGGCGGGCGACCTCCTTCGGCGAGGTGGCCGCCCGCGCTCCGCCTTCGACGAACGTCGCGACGACCTCCGGGCGGACGTCGTGGACGACGAGCCCGTCCGGCCAGGTCAGCAGCTTGCGGGCCATCGGCGCACCGATCTGCCCGAGCCCGATGAATCCGACCGCGCTCACGAGCGGATCACCTGCCCGCCGTCGACGTTGAAGATCTGCCCGGTGACCCAGCCCGCTTCCTCCGACAGCAGGAACAGGCACATCCCCACCAGGTCCTCGGGCTGCCCCATGCGCTTGAGCGCCATGCCCTTGACGATCGCCTTGACCACCTCCGGCGGGGTGGTCTCGCGGGTGGCTTCGGTGTCGATCGGTCCGGGCGCGATGGCGTTGATCCGCACTCCCATGCCGCCGATCTCGTGCGCGAGCTGCTGGGTGAGCCCGTTGACCGCGACCTTGGCCAGCCCGTAGAACCCGGAGTAGACCCAGGCGGCCGTCGAGGACTGGTTGACGATGGAACCGCCGCCGCCTTCCTGCATGTGCGGCACGCACGCCCTGGTGCACAGCAGCGCGCCGTCCATGTTCACGCTCAGGAACTTCTTGTAGTAGTCCCAGTCCACCGTGCACAGCAGGTCCAGCTTCATGCCGCCGTAGAGGGCGGCGTTGTTCACCAGGTGGTCGATGCCGCCGAACCGCTCGACGGCGAAAGCCGCCATCGCGGCGGTGGATTCCGGCGAGGAGACGTCGACCTCCACGAACGCGGCGGTGCCGCCCTCGGCGTTAATCTCCTCGGCGACCTTCTCGCCGGAGGTGGTGTTGAGGTCGGCGACCACGACGCTCGCGCCCTCGTCCGCCAACGCCCGCGCGTAGGCCTCACCGATGCCCTGCGCGGCCCCGGTGACCACGGCGACCTTGCCTTCGAAACGCCCCATTGCGTCCTCCTGGGAATTGTTGAGGAATCGCTCGCTCGGCGGTGCGGGTGGCCGAGACCCCGAAGGGGAACGACTCCCGGCTCTAGGCCGGTTCGGCGATCAGCTTCGTCTCCAGGTACTCCTCGAACCCGGCCACGCCCATCTCGCGGCCGATGCCCGACTGCTTGTAGCCGCCGAACGGGGCGTCCGCGCCGTACCAGACGCCGCCGTTGATGCCGACCGTCCCGGTGCGGATGCGCGCCGCCACTGCGCGCGCCCGCTCCAGGTCCTGGCCGTGCACCGCGCCGGAGAGCCCGTAGGGCGAATCGTTGGCGATGCGCACGGCGTCGTCGTCGCCGTCGTGCGGCAGGAGCACCAGCACCGGACCGAAGATCTCCTCGCGCGCCACCCGGGATTCGTTGCTCAGCCCGGCGATCAGCGTCGGTTCGACGAAGAAGCCGCGGTCGCGCTCGGCGCGGCCACCGCCGCACGCGAACTCGCCGCCCTCTTCCGCGGCGAGGGTCAGGTAGCTCTCCACCCGGTCGCGCTGGCGGGCGGAGATCAGCGGGCCGCACACGGTTCCGGGGTCATCGGGGTCTCCGACGCCGATGCCGCGCAGCGCCTTGGCCGTCAGCGCCACCGCCTCGTCGTAGTGGGCGCGGGGCACCAGCAGGCGCGTGGTCAGCGCGCAGCCCTGCCCGGCGTGGGTGCAGACGGTGAAGGCCGCGAGTCCGCAGGCCGCGCCCAGGTCGGCGTCGTCGAGCACGACGAACGCCGATTTCCCGCCCAGCTCGAGGAAATTCCGCTTGATCCCGGGAGCACCGGCGGCCATCACGGCGCGCCCGGTGGCGGTCGATCCGGTGAACGACACGAGGTCGACCCGGGCGTCGGAGGACAGCTGCGCGCCCAGGGCGTGGTCGTCGGAGGTGACGATGTTGACCACGCCGGGCGGGATGTCGGTCTCGTTCAGCAGGATCTCGCCGACCGCGGCCGCGCACCACGGGGTGTCCGGCGCGGGTTTGAGGACCACGGTGTTGCCTGCGGCCAGCGCCGGTCCGAGCTTGGCGAGGTTGATCTGGTGCGGGAAGTTCCACGGCGTGATCGCCCCGACGACGCCGACGGCTTCGCGCCGGGTCCAGCGCCTGCTGGGCATCCCCATCGGTTCGGCGACGCCGAGGTCGCGGGTCCACTCGTATCCGGCGGCGACGCCGGCGAAGTGGGCGACGTCGGCGATCGGTGCGTCGAGCTGGGCGCCGTGGGTGAGGAAGCGCGGTGCGCCGACCTCGGCGATGGTGAGTTCGCGCAGCTCGTCGGCGTGCTCGCGCAGGGACCGGCTGAGCTGTTCGAGGCAGTGGACGCGCAGGTCGAGATCGCGCGACCACTCGGTTTCGTCGAAGGCCCTGCGTGCCGCGCCGATCGCGCGGTCCATGTCTGCGGCGGTGGCGTTGGCCGCTGTGCCGAGCACCTCTTCGGTGGCGGGGTTGGCGGTTTCGAAACGCCGCCCTGATCCGGGGGCGGGTTCGCCGTCGACCAGCAGGGGCGACGCCTTGTCGGTCCAGACGCTCATCGGCAACACATCCGGTTTATAGACACCTGTCAAGACTAAGGTCCACGTTTCCGGCCCACAAGGTCCTCGACCAATAGAACCGGTTTCCCCCTCTCTGCGAAGCTCCCGTTGACACAGCATAATCGAGCCATAGAACATGTTCTAGATATTCGGCGCACGAGGGGACCACCGGATGACCGACGAGAGACCATGCACGACCTCCCCACCGGCGGCGGGACACGCCCCGGTCCTCCCGGCGATCCCGGCCGAGACGACCCTGCTGGCAGCGCGGATCCGCGAGCTCGTCGAGGCCGGCGTGCACACCGACGTCGCAGCCGAGGACCTGCGCGCCGCCGCCGAGCACGTCACCGCGGCCACCGCGCTGCTGCGCGAGCGCACCCGCGAGGAACCGCTGCTGCTGTCCTACCTGGACGGCAACCAGGTCAGCGTGCACAACCCGGTCGAGGGCCCCGGCAACCCGCTCGCGCCGCCCATGGTGGGCTTGGAGATCGACGAATCCGGTGCGACCTCCTCGACCGCGCTGCTCGGCGCGGCCTACGAGGGACCGCCCGGGCGGGTGCACGGCGGTTGGGTGGCCTCTCTGCTCGACCACGCCGTGGGCCGGGCGGTGGCGGTGGCCGGTCATCCGGCGATGACGGTGTCGCTGACCGTGGACTACCGGCGCGGCACCCCGCACGGCGTGCCGCTGACCATCAACGCCCGGTTCACCGGCAAGGAAAGCCGCAAGGTCTTCGCCACCGCCGAGATCGTCGCCGACGGCGAGACCACCGCCGAGGCCAGCGCGATCCTGGTGACCTACTGACCAGCGAGGAGACTTGCGATGCCTGAGTTCCACCGGCTGCGGGTGGCCGAGGTCGTCGAGGAGACGGCCGACGCCCGCTCAGTGGTCTTCGACGTCGACACCACCCGGCTGCCCTACCGGCCGGGCCAGTTCCTGACGCTGCGGATCCCCAGCGACCGGTGCGGCTCGGTGGCGCGCGCCTACTCCTTGTCGAGCTCACCGATCACCGACGCACGGCTGGCCGTCACGGTCAAGCGCACCGAGGACGGCTACGCCTCGAACTGGATCTGCGACAACGTCGCCGCGGGCACCGAGCTCGACGTGCTGGACCCTGCCGGGGTGTTCACCCCGAAGTCGCTGGAGGACGACCTGCTGCTGTTCGCGGCGGGCAGCGGCATCACGCCGATCATGTCGATCCTGAAGTCGGCACTGGCCACCGGGAGAGGCCGGGTCGTGCTCGTCTACGCCAACCGCGACGAGAAGTCGGTCATCTTCGCCCGCGAGCTCACCGAGCTCACCGCAGCGCACCCCGGACGCCTGCTGGTGCTGCACTGGCTGGAATCCGTGCAGGGCCTGCCGAACCAGGACGCCTTGCAGTCGCTGGCCGGCGCGTTCCCGGAGCACGACGCGTTCATCTGCGGGCCGAAGCCGTTCATGGACGCCACCCGGAAGGCGCTGCGCGAAGCGGGGTTCCCGAAGTCCGCCATCCACCTGGAGCGCTTCGCCTCGCTGGCCGGGAACCCCTTCGACACCGCGACCCCCGCCGAACCCGCGGGCGAGGAGGCCCAGCCGGAGGACTCGGTGGTCGAGGTGACGATCGACGGCGAGGACCACACGTTCACCTGGCCCGCCGACAAGCGGCTGCTCGACCTCCTCAAGGACAACGGCGTCCAGGCCCCCTCGTCCTGCGCCGAGGGCATCTGCGCGGCCTGCGAGTGCCGGGTGACCGAGGGCGAGGTCACGATGGTCAACAACCAGGTCCTCGAGCAGGAGGACCTGGACGAGGGCTACGTCCTGGCCTGCCAGTCCCTGCCCAAGACCCCCAAGGTCAAGGTCGACTACGACTGACGGCACGGCCGCGGGGTGGGGCGATCACGGCGGTGGTCGCCCCACCCGGACCGGGTCAGGACGCCGTGGCGGCGGAGCGGCCCGCTCGGCGGCCGGAGTAGACGCAGTCGGCGATGGACAGGCCGCTGACGTAGGACTCCGAGCAGATGCCGGAGGCGTTGCGCCCGGCCGCGTACAGGCCGGGGATCGTCGTCCCGTCCTCACGGGTGACCAGGCCCGATTCCTCCTCGACGGTGAGACCGCCGAGGGTGATCATCGGGCAGGGGTAGCCCATCTGCGAGCGCAGCGAGCAGTCGAAGGCGTAGTACGGCCCGCTGTCGATGGCCTGCACGTACTCGGCGGCCTTGCCCCACTCGTCCTCGCCGCCCGCGCGGGCCACCTCGTTGTAGGCGAAAACGGTGCGCTGCAGCGCGTCTTCGGCGATCCGGGCCTTGCCCGCGAGCTCGGCGATGCTGTCGGCCTTGTGGTGGGCGGAGCGGAACAGGACCTCCATCTGCAAGCGCTGGAACCACAGCGTCTGGCTGGGCAGCTGCTTCTTCGCCTCGTCGAGGATGCGCTGGTCGAGGACCAGGTAGGCGTGGCCGTCGTGCTCGTTGACCATGCGGTCGCCGACCTTGGCGCCGTACATGAGCTCGTTGACGAACCGCTCCCCAGCCCGGTCCACCAGCACGCCCTTGACCATCCCCAGCGGCGGGTTGATGAACCGCCACGCCGACACCCGGTGCATGCGCGCGGTCGCGCCGCCGACGCTCTCGCCGAGCCGGATGCCGCTGCCGTCGTCGCCGATGGTGCCGATCGCCGAACCCTTGCGGTAGTTCGGGGCGTGCTCGGCGAGCATCTGGCGGTTGAACGCGAATCCCCCGGCGGCGAGCACGACCCCGTTCTTCGCCCGCACCCGCTTGACGACGGCGTGGCGCTGCTCGATCCGCCGGATCGGCTTGTCCAGCTGCTTGCCCAACGGCCGGTAGTAGATGTTGAGCTTGCGGTTCCAGGTCGACAGCAGCCGGTGCGCGGTGCGCGCCAGACCAGGCCTGACCTGCCTGCACTCGGCGCCGACGACGCGTCCGGAGTCGTCGGTGAGCAGTTCGGTGACCGAGGTCTGGGTCCACACCCGCACACCGCGCCTGCGCGCCGAGGCGTCGAGGTTCTCGGTCATGCCCTTGCCCGAGGTCCCCTTGCCGTGGACCCGGTGCCCGCGCGGCGCGGGCTTGGCCTTGTCGCGGTAGGGCGGGGTGATCTCGTTGCCGGAGTAGTACAGGTAGTGGTCGTTGGTCGGGTACGACGTCTTGTAGGGGCAGAAGCTGGAGTCGAACGGAACCCCGTGCGATTCCAGCCATTCCAGGTTGGCGACGCTGTCCTCGCAGAACCTGCGCAGGGTTTCGTCGGACACCGCGCCCTCGGTCTCCAGGCGCAGGTACTCCAGCATGTCCTCGACGGAGTCCTCGAAACCGGCCGCCTCCTGGTGCGAGGTGCCGCCTCCGGCGTAGACGATGCCGCCGCTGATCGAGGTGGCCCCGCCACCGGTGAAGCGGTCCAGCGCGAGCACCGACGCGCCGTTGTCGACGGCTTCGATCGCCGCGCAGGCACCTGCTCCGCCGAAGCCGACGACGAGGACGTCGACCTCCTCGTCCCACTGCCCAGACATCCGCACCCCTCCAGACACATGCAACAAGTTCTCACTGTCGCGCCGCCGTTGTGACAACGGAAATCGCGTCGAACCGTAGCATCGGAGCCGTCAAAACTATAACCTGTTTCAGTATCGCGAGGCCCACATGGAGGTGCCATGACAGAAGCGACCTTCGATGTCGTCGTGGTCGGCTCCGGCGCCGCCGGGATGACCGCCGCGCTCACCGCGGCGGACCGGGGGTTGTCGGTGCTGGTCGTGGAGAAGGACCGCTACTTCGGCGGCTCCACGGCGCGCTCCGGCGGCGCCGTCTGGGCCCCGCACAACGAGGTGCTGCGGCGCGCGAACTCCGAGGACAGCCCGGAGAAGGCCGCGACCTACCTGCAGCACCTGATCGGCGACGAGATCTCCGCCGACCGGCGCGAAGCGCTGCTGTCGCACGGACCCGACATGGTCTCGCTGGTGCTGCGCCGGACCCCGCTGAAGCTGAAGTGGATTCCCGGCTACTCCGACTACTACCCGGAGACCCCCGGCGGCATCCCCCGCGGCCGCACGCTGGAACCCGAGCCGTTCAACGGCAAGCTGCTCGGCGACGAGCTGGCCAACCTGCAACCCCCGTACCTGCCCGCTCCGGCCGGGATCACGGTGACCGCGGCCGAGTACAAGTGGATGAACCTCATCGCCCGCCACCCGCGCGGCATGTTCACCTCCGCCAAGGTCGGTCTGCGCCGGGTGGTCTCGCTGGCCACCAAGCGCCCGCTGCTCGCGCTGGGCCAGGCGCTGGCCGCCGGACTGCGCGCCGGGCTGCTGCGCGCGGACGTGCCGGTGTGGCTCAACAGCCCGCTGACCGAGCTGCACGTCGAGGAAGGCGCGGTCACCGGTGTGCGCGTGCGGCGCGGCGACGAGGAGGTGCTCGTCCGCGCCCGGCGCGGCGTGATCATGGCGGCGGGTGGTTTCGAGAAGAACGAGCGGATGCGCAAGCAGTTCCAGCGCGAGCCGATCGGCGTCGACTGGACCGTGGGCGCCGAGTCCAACACCGGCGACGGCATCGAGGCCGGTCAACGGCTCGGCGCGGACGTGGACCTGATGGACGACGCGTGGTGGGGCCCGTCGATCCCGCTCCCCCGCGGCCCGTACTTCTGCCTGTCCGAGCGCAACCTGCCCGGCTGCATCCTGGTCAACGCCGCGGGTCAGCGGTACGTCAACGAGGCGACGCCGTACGTCGACGCGGTGCACGCGATGTACCGCGGGCACGAGACCGGGGTGTCGCACATCCCGTCGTGGCTGGTCGCCGACCAGCGCTACCGCAACAACTACACCTTCGCCGGACTGCCGCCGCGCCAGCGCTTCCCGGGTCGCTGGTACAAGGCCGGGATCGTGCACACCGCCCGGACCCTCGAGGAGCTGGCGGCCAAGATCGAGGTGCCCGCCGACCGGCTGCGCGCGACCGTGCAGCGGTTCAACCACTTCGCCGAGAAGGGCACCGACGAGGACTTCCGCCGCGGCGAGAGCGCTTACGACCGGTACTACGGAGACCCGCGGTTGCCCAACCCGAGCCTGGCCCCGCTGGAGGTCGCGCCGTTCCACGCGATCAAGATCGTGCCCGGTGACCTGGGCACGAAGGGCGGGTTGCGCACCGACGCCCGCGCCCGGGTGCTGCGGGAGGACGGCTCGACCATCCCCGGCCTCTACGCCGCGGGCAACGCGAGCGCGGCGGTGATGGGCTCCACCTACGCGGGCGCCGGAGCGACGATCGGCCCGGCCATGACCTTCGGCTACGTGGCCGCCTTGGACCTCGCGGCCAGAGCCGAGAACTGACCGGACGCAAGGGTTGTCGAACACGGGCGGTCCAAGCAGGACCGCCCCCTAAGGAGGCGGGATGACCGCGACGGAGACCGAGCAGCCGCATTGCCTCGTGGAGCAGCGCGGGGGCGTGCTGGTGGTGACCATGAACCGCCCGAGCGCCAAGAACGCGCTGTCCGGCGAGATGATCAAGATCATGATCGAGGCGTGGGACCGGGTCGACCACGACCCCTCGATCCGGGCCTGCGTGCTCACCGGTGCGGGCGGCGCCTTCTGCGCGGGTGCGGACCTCAAGAGCATGAGCAACAACCACCCCGGTGACCAGCACGCGCAGGGCTCGTTCAACCCGGCCAAGATCGAGGGCCTGCTCAAGGGCCGGCGGCTGACCAAGCCGCTGATCGCCGCGGTGGAGGGTCCCGCCATCGCGGGCGGCACCGAGATCCTGCAGGCCACCGACATCCGCGTCGCCGGCGAGAGCGCGCGCTTCGGCGTCTCCGAACCGCGCTGGGGCCTGTTCCCGCTGGGCGGCTCGGCCGTGCGGCTGACCCGGCAGATCCCCTACACGGTGGCCGCCGACCTGCTGCTGACCGGACGTCACATCAAGGCCCCCGAGGCCAAGGAGCTCGGTCTGATCGGCCACGTCGTGCCGGACGGAACCGCGCTGGACAAGGCCCTCGAACTGGGCGAGATGATCGCCGCCAACGGCCCGCTGGCCGTGCAGGCGATCCTGCGCACCATCCGGGAGACCGAGGCGATCCCCGAAGAGGAGGCCTTCGCCATCGAGGCCCAGCACGGCATCGGCGTCTTCATGAGCGAGGACGCCAAGGAGGGCCCGAAGGCCTTCGCGGAGAAGCGCAAACCCGACTTCCGGGGCAAGTGAGCCGACGAGGGGCGTCTGAAATCCGGGGCGCCCCTCATGATCGGTTCAGCAGCACCGGGAGGCGACATCCGTCGTTGCAGAGTTCACACGTCCCCGCACTGGCGCGAGGTGCACGTATGCAGAGTCGCTACGCATCGCTGACCCGACCCCGGCTGGCCGCGCTGCTGCCGGAGCTGCTGCTGGCCGGGCAGTTGATCGACCGATCGGCGATGGCCTGGTGCATCTCATCGTTCGGCCGCGAGGAGATGACCCGCATCGCCATCGAGGAGTGGATGGCGGCCAGCCCGGTCTACACCCGTCGGATGCAGCGGGCGCTGGACTACTCCGGCGACGACGTGGTCACCATCTTCAAGGGGCTGCAGCTCGACATCGGTGCCCCGCCGCAGTTCATGGACTTCCGCTACACCGTGCACGACCCGTGGTACGGCGAGTTCCACCTCGACCACTGCGGTGCGCTGATGGACGTCGAGCCGATGGGCGAGCGCTACGTGCGCGCGATGTGCCACGACATCGAAGACCCCACCTTCGACGCCACGGCCGTGGCCACCAACCCGAAGGCGCAGGTACGGCCGCTGCACCGACCTCCGCGGACGCCCGCCGACCGGCAACCGCACTGCGCGTGGACGGTGATCATCGACGACGCGCATCCGCCGGTATCCCCCAGCCAGGACTGCCTGGCGCTGCGGGAATCCCGGGCCGCGAACCTGGAGCTGTCGGCCATCGACCCGGCCGAGGACGGGCGCGGTGACTACACCGGGCCGCTGCTCAGCGACCTGGACTTCGCCGATTTCAGCACCTCGGCGCTGGTGCGCATGGCCGACGAGGTGTGCCTGCAGATGCACCTGCTCAACCTCGGTTTCGTCCGCGCGGTGGCGAGGCGGACCGATGATCCGCGGGAGATCTGCACCAAGCAGCTGGTGGGCATCGCCGGGCTGGCCGCCGAGCGGATCCACCGGGCGCTGGACCTGCCCGGTGGCGTCGAGGGAGCGTTGCGGGTGCTGGAGCTGCACCCGCTGCTCAACCCGGCGAACTACGTCGTGGCGTCCCGGGACTCCGAGTCGATCACCGTGCGGCCCGGCCCGGCGCACGCCGACGGCGCGTGGATCTCGTTGTGCGGGCCCGGTTCCACCGCCCCGCTGCAGGCCGTGGTGCGCGCGGTCGACCCCCGGATGGACGTGGTGGTCGAGGGCACCGAGGACTCCTGGACCGCGCGCGTCATCTCCGGCGGAGAACCCGCCGCCGAGTTCGACGAGGTGGCCGTGACCCGGATCAGCACCGGGTCGCACTTCACCTTCCAGCCCCGAAAATCCATTCCGATCATGCCAGTTCGGTGAGGAGCGGCTCCAGATGACGGCAACGAGCTTCAACCTGTCCGCGGTCTTCCAGACGGTCGCCGAGGCGGTCCCGGACCAGGAGGTCCTGGTCCGGGGCGAGCAGCGGTTCAGCTACGCCGATCTCAACGCGCGCGTGGACGGGGTCGCGCACTACCTGACCCGGCAGGGCTTCGGCTGCCACACCCCGCGCGAACGGCTCCCCGGGCACGAGTCCGGGCAGCACCACGTCGGTCTCTACCTGCACAACGGCAACGAGTACCTGGAGGCTCTGATCGGCGCGCTGCGCGCCCGTGCGGTGCCGTTCAACGTCAACTACCGGTACGTGGCCGAGGAGCTGCTGTACCTGTTCCAGGACGCCGGCGCCGAGGCGCTGGTCTTCCACTCCGCGTTCGCCCCCCAGGTCGCCGAGATCCGGGACCGGTTACCGGGTGTGCGCCTGCTGATCCAGGTCGACGACGACAGCGGCCACCCGCTGCTGCCGGGCGCCGTGCCGTACGAGTCCATCGTGGGCACACCGGCTCCCGAGGTGCTGCCGCACCCCTGCGGCGACGACCTGTACCTGCTCTACACCGGTGGCACCACCGGGATGCCCAAGGGCGTGATGTGGCGGCAGCACGACGCCTACGTCGGTGCCATGGGCGGCACGCCGTTCGGCAGCTCCGAGCCCTACCGCTCCTACGAGCAGATCGCCGAGGCCGCCAGGCAGGGCGGCGGCGGGATGCGGCTGATCATGACCGCGCCGTTCATGCACGGCGCGGCGCAGTGGTCGACCTTCCACATGATCACCCAGGGCGGGGCGATCGTGCTGCCCTGCGACGCGAGAACCCTGGACTGGCCGGACGTCCTGCGCACCGTGCAGCGGGAGCGGGTGGTCAGCATCCCGGTCGTCGGCGATGCGATGGCCCGGCCGATGGTCGCCGAGCTCGAACGCGGCGACTACGACCTCTCCGGCGTGTTCGCGGTGCAGAACGGCGGGGCCCCGCTGACCCCGACGGTGCGGGCGCGGTTGCAGGCGCAGCTGCCGAACGTGCTGTTCGTCGACACCGTCGGCTCGTCGGAGACCGGCATCCAGATGAGCCAGGTCGCCGACGGCAGCGGCACCGAGACCGGGGTTTTCACCCCGGACGGCGACACCGCGGTCCTCGACGACGACCTCACCCGCGAGCTCTCCCCCGGCGAGGGCCAGGGCTGGCTCGCCCGCCACGGCCTGGTGCCGCTGGGCTACCTCGGCGACGCCGACAAGACCGCCCGCACGTTCCCGGTCATCGACGGCCGGCGCTTCAGCGTCCCCGGGGATCGTGCGATCCGCCTGGAGGACGGCCGGATCCAGCTGCTCGGGCGGCAGAGCATCACCATCAACTCCGGCGGGGAGAAGATCTTCGTCGAGGAGGTCGAACGCGCCATCGCCGCTCACCCGGCCATCGCCGACGTCGTCGTCACCGGACGCCCCTCGGAGCGCTGGGGCAGCGAAGTGGTGGCCATCGTGGAACTCCTGGAGGACCACGAGGCCTCGGACGAGGCCCTCCTCGCCGAAGCCGCTCACCACGTGGCCCGCTACAAGCTCCCCAAGGCCATCATCAGGGTCCCCCAGATCCAACGCTCCCCCAGCGGCAAGGCCGACTACCGCTGGGGGAGCGTTGGATCTGGG